>NZ_VPDK01000032.1:0-34587 GCF_013417725.1 Acinetobacter sp. YH12233 | reverse complement strand
AAAATGTATATCGTTGGCAGAAGAAATTATTTAGACCAGTTATCAAAAACTTCATTGATGACTTTATTCTCGATAAAAATCATCTGCTACCACAGAGAATCTATAAATAATAGTGCGTAAGTCCTATGGTTTTAAATTCCTGAAGGGTCTGCTCAACCATTTTCTTGATTTCATCAGGATGCTGTAAATCGCATTGAATCAGCAGACAACGGCGTCCTTCTGCTTCAACCATTTTTTTGGTATCAAGCGCATCCTGATCTTCATCCAGATAGCAAATGGCAATATCGGCGCCTTCGCGGGCAAATAATACTGATACAGAGCGACCAATCCCGCTGTCACCACCTGTAATGAGTGCTACTTTGCCTTTTAATTTATCGCTACCTTTATAATTTTCTTTAATGACTTCCGGATTAGGATCCATTTTAGTCTGGTCACCCGGTTGATGGGCTTGGGTTTCAGTTGAAGCTGGAGTTTCAGGATAGTTATTCATATTTTTTCCATGATTGCTCTTGATGAAAAAATATATTAGGAGCTTTTAGTTGGGATTGAATTAGACTCAACATTTCATAACAGAACCTGTGCAAGATTTAGCATTTATACATTTAGCTTAAATTGACACTTTAGAACTGCCTGTTTTGGTTATTCAAATTTCACTTCTAGAATGAAATATCGGGTTTCTTTTTAAGGAAAAGAGCGATAAGCAGGAATATACCTTCAGTGGATTACAGAAGAGTTAAGTCGATTTAGGAACCAATCTGCAAAATAAAACCAATAACTTATTTACAACCAAATAAATCTAAAATATACAGCTAGATAAGCTACAAGTATTTCTTTACAACTGCGCTTTTAACCAGAATGGAGAAGCACATTGCGCGCTATCCGCTATAAATATATTGTCCTGATCCTTTTACTTTTGCTCGTTGCATTTGGCGTATTTCGCTGGTGGCAAGGGCCACAAGTCACAGGTTATACCTTAGAGCCGATGCCGCTGGTGCAATCAGTGGTTGCCACCGGGCAGGTCATCACCGTTTCACGTGCTCAAGTCGGTAGTGAAGTAACCGGCGTGGTACTAGAACGTCGGGTCAAGGAAGGCGATCGGGTCAAACCGGGCGATTTGCTAGTTGTACTTAAATCGGATGAACTGGCAGCCCAAGTTCGTCAGGCAGAAGTCGCATTGAATGAACTGGCAACCAATCGCCGTCCACAAGCCTCAGCAGAATTGGCTTCAGCAAAAGCTCAGCTGGAACAGGCCAGCCGTGAAGCGACGCGTCGTCGCAATGCCGAAGCAGGCATCCTTTCGGCAGAAGAAATTGAACAGGCTGTAGAGGCAGAAAGGGTAGCACGCAATAATTATGAAACTGTGCGTTTAAAAGCAGCTGCACTGGCACCTGGTCAGGTAGAGGAGGCTTCATTGCGTGAGCAGCTTTCGGTAGCACAGGCTCAACTGGCTAAAACTAAAATCCGGGCAACTGTTGCTGGAACGGTGCTGACCCGTGATGTTGAGCCTGGCGATCTGGTTCAGCCAGGACGTACCTTATTTACCATTGCAATGGATGGTAATACCGAAATCCGTGTACCACTGGATGAACGTAATCTGTCACGACTGGCGTTGTCCCAGAAAGCGACTGCAATTGCCGATGCTTACCCGGATAAACCTTTCCCAGCCCGGATTAATTTTATTGCACCGAGTATCGATCCTCAACGCGGCACGGTAGAAGTGCGTCTATCGGTTGATCCGGTACCTGATTTCCTGCGTCAGGATATGACGGTATCGGTTAATGTCGAGACAGGTCGCCGTGATCGTACCTTAGCGATTCCGAATGATGCGCTAGGGAAAGTACAGGGCGATCAGGCCACCGTATTACTGGTACGTGATAGCAAAATCCAGCGACAAAAAGTGAAACTGGGTCTGCGCGGACTTGCCATGTCTGAAGTGATTTCCGGTTTAAAAGTGGGTGACCAGGTACTGTCAGATGCAACTTCAACTTTAAAAGATGGCACACGAGTTCGATTTAAGCCCGAAGAAATCAACTATGCCGACCAGAATAATGATGCCAGCAATAAAAATGAATTACCGGTGAAATTCGAGTGAAAAAATTACTAGGGCGTCTCTGGATTGAATGGAAGATCGCAATCAGTTTTTTGCGAGAAGGCCGAATGCAGTCTCTGATGATTACAGTGGGTGTTGCTGTAGGGGTGTCTGTGATTGTTTTTATCTCGGCACTGATACAGGGCTTGCAGTCTAATATCATCGAAAGGACTTTAGGGACACAGGCGCATATCCGTTTACTGTCCCCCGATGAAGTGAACCAAGTTATACCCGCACCCGCAGGCACTGTGCAGCTGGTTCTAGAAGATAAACGGGCCCAAAGACTACGCTCTATCAATAATTGGCAAGAGGTCGTGACGACCTTGGATCAGGTGCCTTTATTGACAGCTGTTTCTCCAGTAGTTTCTGGACCTGCATTCGCACAGCGTGGTGAAGCTCAGGAATCGGTTGCGCTGGTGGGCATGGATCCAGAACGTTATCAGAAAATAATTCCACTTAAAGAATATATGATCAGTGGGCAGTTACGTGTCGGTGCAGATGATGTAATGATTGGCAGTCAGCTGGCTAAAGATCTGGGTGTACAGGTGGGTAGCAAATTACGATTAGACACCGGTCAGGACAACAGTACTGTCGTAAATATTTCCGGAATTTTTGAACTTGGAGTACGTGAGCTGGATTCGCGCTATGTCTATATGGATTTAAAACAGGCACAGTCTTTACTCAGCCTGCCAGGCGGGATCACTGTAATCGACCTGACGGTAGAAAATATTTTTGAAGCAGAAAATATTGCAACGCAGGTCGGGCGTTTGACTTCCTTACAGGCAGAAAGCTGGATTAAAACCAATGGTCAGTTAATGAATGCCATCTCAGCGCAGAGCCTTTCAACCAATATGATTATTATTTTTGTGGCCATCTCCGTCGCTTTTGGTATTGCCAGCGTCTTGTCAGTCAGTGTCGTACAACGGACTCGTGAAATTGGCATCTTAAGGGCAACAGGGGCCACACAAAGACAAATCCTGCGCGTTTTCCTGTTTCAGGGCGCAATTTTTGGCTTGTTGGGGTCTATTATCGGCAGTGCAGTCAGTTATTTACTGGTCTGGATCTTTAATGAATTTGGCCCAGGCCTGTTCTATATTCCAATTTCAATCAATCTGCTATTGCTGGCTTTATTGCTGGCCACATTGACTGGTGTAGTGGCAGCGGCTATACCATCCCGTCGTGCTGCGGCACTTGATCCTGTGGAGGCAATTCGTCATGTCTGATTCATCGAATGAAGTCTTGCGGCTGGAAGCACTACGTAAATCTTATAATATTGGTCAGCCTAATGAAGTCGAAGTTCTGCATGGCATTGATTTGTGTATTGAACGTAATGACTTTGCAGCACTAATTGGTCCTTCAGGCTCGGGGAAAAGTACTTTATTGAATATTCTGGGTCTATTGGACCAGCCAACTAGCGGTGAACTATATCTGCTTGGTCAACCCACCAGCCGTATGGATGACGCTGCACGTACCGTATTACGCGGCAGCAGTATTGGATTTGTATTTCAGTTTCATCATCTGATTCAAGCTTTTAATGCATTAGACAATGTCCTAATGCCGTTAATGATGGCACATGGTAAACCGGATCAAAAAGCTCTAGACCGCGCTCATGAACTTCTGGCTGCAGTCGGGCTGGAAAAGTATGCACATCGAAAACCGAATGAGCTTTCCGGCGGGCAACAACAGCGTGTTGCAATTGCTCGGGCACTGATTACAGAACCCGCCTTGTTACTGGCCGATGAACCGACCGGGAACCTGGATACCCAGACCGCGTCTGAAGTTTTTGAACTGTTTCGTAAAGTAAATAAGGAACAGGGCTGTGCCATTTTGCTGGTGACTCATGATCCGCGCTTGTCTGTTAGTTGTGATCGCACCATCAAGTTAGTTGACGGCCTGATTCAAAGTGATACCAGAACAGCTCCAGCAGATATTCCTGAAAATACTTAATTTTTAAATATTTTAAGAATTTGTATTCTCCAATTATGGATAAATAAAGATTTTTCTTATCACTTAAGCCTTGCAATAAAGCTGATACAAGGTTTGCATCAGGGTAAGTACTTTGGGGTCGGAAAGCTGATAGAAAATCTGCTTTCCTTCACGACGCGTGCTGACCATTTCGGCTTTTCGGAGCACCGTAAGTTGTTGTGAGAGAGTGGGTTGGTGAATATCTGTTTGTAGCTCAATCTGTTGCACATTCATTTCACTATCGACCAGTACACATAGAATTTTCAGTCGGTCAGAATTCGACAACACTTTTAAGCGTTCGCTTACCACATGAGCCTGAGAAAAATCAATACGTGTCTGAGTTTCATCTGCTGTCATATAAAAAACCTGTATTAGTCACACAATATTTAAAAACCGTCTTGATTAATATTTATAATTATATAATATAAAATTATATATTTTAAGTGGAATATGCTCATGCATGACTTTTTGGCAGCGTTTCTCGGTGGATTACTGCTTGGTCTTTCAGTGGTCGGCTATCTGTATGTGAATGGCCGTATTGCGGGCGTGAGTGGGTTGGTTGGGCAGGTACTTAATCGAAAGACAATTTTCAAAACTCCTGCGGTCTGGTTTTTAGCAGGACTATTTATAGTTCCATTTATCTACGGCGTATTGTTTCAGCCAGAAATTGAGCTGAATGCCAGCCCATGGATGATGGTCATTGCCGGTTTGCTGGTTGGTTTTGGTACACGTTTAGGTTCAGGTTGTACCAGTGGACATGGCATCTGTGGGATTAGCCGTCTGTCAAATCGCTCCTTTATTGCGACCGGGTCTTTTATGCTGGCGGGATTTATCACGGTTTATGTTGTTCGTCATCTGGTTGGAGCTATCTAAATGAAAAATCTATTCGCTTTTCTATTTGGTGGCCTGTTTTCAGTCGGCTTAATGCTCTCAGGTATGTCTAATCCTGAAAAAGTTCTGGATTTTCTGGATCTGTTTGGGGATTGGGATGCCAGTCTTGCCTTTGTCATGATGGGGGCAATTCTGGTGGCTTTTATTCCTTTCCAGAAAGCTAAACATAATCCACATCCGACCACTTTATTTAATGAACCCATTGATTTACCAAAGAATCAAAAGATTGATCCTAAACTGCTGTCGGGTAGTTTATTATTTGGTATCGGTTGGGGAATTGCAGGCATTTGTCCGGCACCCAGTTTTACCCTGATTGGTTTGGGACATTATCAAGCCTTGTATTTTATTGCAGCTATGCTGCTTGGGATCTGGATTCACCGTAAATGGGCAGGAGTATAAATATGACACAGCAGCCAAACGTCAAAGCGTTTTTTGATAAAAATACCAATACTTTTAGTTATGTGGTGAGCGATCCTCAAACTGCCCAATGTGCCATTATTGATAGCGTGCTGGATTACGATGCTGCGTCTGCCACCACATCGACCGAGCATGCCGATCAGATGATTGCCTATGTGAAATCACAAGGTTTGACGGTGGAATGGATTCTGGAAACTCATGTACATGCTGATCATCTGACAGCTGCCCAATATCTGAAACAGCAATTAGGCGGCAAGATTGCAATCAGTAAAAAAATTGCGCTGGTACAGGAAACGTTTGCCGAGATTTATCATCTGGACATGAAACAGATCAATGCGCATCAGCCTTTTGACTATCTGTTTGAGGATGGTGAGCATTTCAAGATTGGCAAGCTGGAAGTTTATAATATTCCTACGCCAGGACATACACCTGCCTGTTTAAGCTATGTGATTGGTAACGCCGTCTTTGTAGGGGATACACTGTTTATGCCGGACTATGGCACGGCTCGTTGTGATTTTCCAAATGGCAGTGCCTCGGTTTTATATGATTCTGTTCACAAGCTGTTTCAGCTCCCGGAAAGCACCCGTGTATTTTTGTGTCATGACTATTTGCCAGAGTCACGTCATGAATATCAATGTGAAACCACGATTCAGCAGCAAAAACAGCAAAACGTTCATATCCGTGAAGGGATTAGCAAATCTGAATTTGTACAGATGCGTCAGCAGCGTGATGCAGGTCTAAGTATGCCTAAACTGATTTTGCCTGCGATCCAGATTAATATGAATGGCGGACAGTTCCCAATGCCAGAAGCCAATGGTGTGTCTTATGTGAAGCTGCCGCTAAATTATTTTAAGAAGTGATCAATTTATCAGGAACAAAATATTAATCTTTAAATTAAGCGCTTATAAAGTTTGCGAATTTTAATATTCCACCCTATGCTATTTGGGTTAACTCATTTTTATATTTTCAGGGTGCATCGTGCTCAGACAGTTCTTTAAACAGATCTGGTTTGTGATGCTTATGGTATTCGCCGTAAGCTGGAGCGGCATGTCGATTGCTTCAGCAAAAACGATGCATCTGGAAACGTCAACCAAGCAGATGGGTTCCCATTGTAAGGAAATGGAAAAAATAGAGAAGTTACATCGCCAGCATCAAGCTATGCATGATTCTGCTCATGATATGAGTCAGGACATGGATTGCCACTCCGATTTAAATGAACACAAAGATGACTGTCTGGATTGTATTTATAGCTCTTGCCATAACCTGAGTAGCTGGATCGATGTGGAAATCTCGAAGTTAACTCTTCCTGAGATTCATGCCTTAGAAACCACTTTTATCTCTAATTATCAAGCCAAGCACCTTGCCGGGTATTGGCAGGAAATTCTGCGCCCACCTAAAACTTAATCCTCGTTATTTATATTTTAATAAATCAAGGATTAAGTTATGTCGATTAAAATTAGTCAAAGCCTGTTATTGGGCTTAAGTTTAGTGATCTCGTCTTCATTATTGGCTGCTGTAAAAGAATATCAGCTGGTTATTGATGAAGGTCCAGTCAATATCACCGGTAAAACCGTACAACGTATTACAGTGAATGGAAAATTTCCTGCACCTTTACTGGAGTTTGAGGAAGGTGATGAAGCTGTTATTCGCGTCAAAAACAAGCTAAAGAATAAAGAAAGCTCTCTGCATTGGCATGGTTTATTGCTACCCGGCCTGATGGATGGTGTCCCCGGTTTTAACGGGTTTCAGGGCATTGCACCTAATCAGGAATTTGTCTATCGCTTTAAAATTCGTCAGAGTGGAACCTACTGGTATCATGCCCATTCCAAGGGGCAGGAACAGGACGGCCTTTACGGCGCCTTTGTAATCTATCCCAAAAACCAGGCGGAAGTTCCTGCACATGAGCAGACCGAGCGTGATTATGTGGTCATGCTTTCAGAATTTCATGAGCAGTCCGGCCAGCAGATCATGAATAATTTAAAAAAATCTGCCGAGTATTATCAAAATCAGCGTGAAACTCTGAGCGATGTTTTTCAGCAAATCAAACGGGAAGGGCTTAAAGCCACCTGGAATGATCGCAAAATGTGGAACCAGATGCGCATGCTGAAAACCGATCTGTCTGATGTAACCGGCTATACCTTTTTGGTGAATGGAAAAACGCCTGAACAGAACTGGATAGGACAGTTTAAACCGAATGAAAAAGTGCGACTGCGTTTTATCAATGCCTCTGCCATGTCATTTTTTGATGTGCGTATTCCACAGTTAAAAATGACAGTCGTCAGTGCAGACGGGCAGCCTGTCAAACCTGTAGCGGTCGATGAATTCCGCATTGGTGCCGCAGAAACCTATGATGTAATTGTAGAGCCCACTGCGGAACATTATCAGATTGAAGCTGAATCGATTGACCGTTCCGGTTTTGCGATTGGCAGCTTACAGAATGAATTAAAGCCAGCTCATCATGCCATACACAAACCTATATCCCGTCCTCGTGCCTTATTGACCATGGAAGATATGGGACATGGCAATATGCAGGGTGAAGCACACGAGCAGATGAATCATCAGAATCATGCTAGCCATGACATAAATGTTAAAAAAGATACTGAACATTCGATGATGGGACATAAGCAGCATGCATCAGCCAAAATTATCGAACAAGGAGAGGACAATCATACCGAGCATTCAGATACTTCATCCGCTATAGATCATGTGAATCACTCAAATATGACCGGGGATATGCAACATGAAAAAGATGCCAAAACTTTTACGCAGCAACCAGTTTACGGCTGGGCCAATGCCTCTACACCGGTAGGGCATAAAGCTTTGCAATATAGCGACCTCAAATCTTTAACTCCGCAAAAAGATATTCGCGACGCAGAAAGCGAATTGGTGATTCGTTTAGGCGGCACCATGGAACGGTATATCTGGACCATGAACGGCAAGAAATTTAATGAAGCAGAGCCGCTCAAAGTGAAATTTGGGGAACGGATCAGGCTGAAATTTATCAATGACAGTATGATGGCACATCCGATGCATTTACATGGCATGTTCATGCAGCTCGAAAATGGCCAGTCTGCAATAGATATGCCGAATAAACATACAGTGATTGTCCCACCTGGAAAAACCGTTACGACTTTGCTGACTGCAGATGAACTAGGTGAATGGGCGATTCATTGTCATCTGTTGTATCACATGACTGCCGGCATGATGAATAAACTGATTGTAGCAAATGTTCAGGAAAATGGCGTTTCGACTCAGAATACTGTGCGGGAAGAGCATTCCCATCATCACATGACAAAACCAGTAGAAAAACAAGGAGATGCTCATGCACACCATTAATCTTTGTCTGAAGCCTGTTTTGGCTAGTGTATTGGCGTTGGGAAATATGACTGTTTTTGCCGAAGATATATCTCAACAGCATGCTGATCATTCGATGCATCATCAACAATCACTTCAATCGTCAGAGCATCATTTAACTTCAGTAGCACCGGAAATTACTGAAAATTTAATTCCAGATTCAGCTTCAACCTATTCCAGCGAACATGATCATCGCAAGGAACATGGAGGGCAAATTTATACGCGGGTCAAACTGGACAATAAATGGATCAAAAACTCAGAAGGTGAGGGAGGCTTACAGTCTGAGAATGAGCTTCGGATTGGCACGGATGAAAATAAACTGTTCATTAAACTCAAAGCTGACAAGCAGGAATCCAGAGCAACAGAATATGCAGTCCAAGCTCTGTATAGCCGGAATATTTCAGATTTCTGGGATGCTCAGGCGGGTCTTCGCTACCGTCAGGAAAATTTGGGTCAGCCTAATGCTGGGCAAAATATTGAACATGTAGATGCAATATTTGGATTCCATGGGTTGGCGCCGTATTTCTTTGAAACCAATGCACATCTGTATCTTGGTCAAGATGATTTTATCGGACTTGAGCTAGAAACAGAACGTGATCTGCTACTCACACAAAAACTGATTTTGCAGCCTTATGTTGAAGTTGACCTCATTTTGAAGGATAAAGCAGCCAATGCCAAAAAGACTGGAATAAGTCATGCGGCATTCGGTCTGGAAACCCGTTATGAGATCAATAAAAAGATCATGCCTTACCTTGATATTGCTTATGAATATTCCAAGGGCAATGAGAAAACCTCATGGCAGGACGCATCTGATTCTGAACAGGGCGGACGTTATGGAATCGGTTTAAGAATGATGTTCTAAACAGATATCTATATAAGCTAATATTTATGAGGCGGGAAAATCATTTTCTCGCCTCATATACTCAGCTATATTTTATTCTTAAGGCCTTTATAAACTTTTAAATTTTTCTTTGTTTTAAATTATTCATCTTCAGAATAAATATAAATACGATTGGACTTATAACAACCCAAAGTGCCATAAAGCTAATACTACTACTGAATTGAGTTCGTAAAAGGGACAATACCAATAGTAAAAGACTGCCTGAGATCAATTTAACGATGACCGGATAACTCACCAGAAAAGAATATCGAGACTGTCTGGTTTTTAAAATCTGTTTTTCACTCACTGCATAAAAACCAAAACAGGCCATCCAGATCAGTCCTACTATTGCCATCCATATCATGAAGAAGACTCCTGCTGTGCAGTTTTAAGCTTGGCCTGAATTTTATGAACAGCTTTTTGCTGGATAGGTGTAATTTTCTGATGTAGGAAGTAAGCGAGAAGTGCCAAGATCCAGAGCATCAGATCGATACGCAAAAACAGCCAATAGTTCGCAAAAGAATCCAGATAATGCTGGGACCACAAATAATACAGGTCGATGAGTGGAAGCATAAAAGCGGCACAGATGAGAATTTTAAGCTGCGTTTTCCATAAATGCTGTTGTGGCGTTAAACAGGCCAAGATAAAACTACTCAGCCAAATACTAAAGAAGATATAGATTTCATAATTTGTGGTGCCCACAGGAATGTGAATCAAACGGTTTGCATAAAGATAAGCCAGCATGGCAATAGGTAAACCAATTATAATGGTGATATTCAGACGATTCACCAGATAATATCCAAAGTGAAAACGATCCGATTTTTTCTGCATCTGTCGTTTCAGGCTCCAGAGCAATAATCCGGAAGCGATCATGGCACAGCCTAATATGCCTGAGAAAAATAGGGCGAAACGTAAAACAGGTTCGGCAAAACGTGCCATATGCAAACCATATACTCCAGCATTCAGGGTAGCAATTGCACTGTCATTACGGGTGTTTTCAAGCAATTTGCCTGTCGTCGCATTGAATACGAGTTGTGCCTGATTGCGGGTAATAGAATGATCTTTCAATTCGGTTAAGGTAATCTTTGCCAGCTGGGTATTCGGCTGCTTCACGGTAATATTGTCAAATTCTGATTTTCCCCAGTGCTGCTGCGCCGTAGTGATAAAATGTTGAATCGGTAACATCTCCGTTTTAATGGGCACAGCAGAGGGAGCAAGCACATTTTTGGTTCGGATTTCTTCAAAATATTGAAATGGATTTTCTGGATATAGCTGCTTCATGCCAGAAGGCAAAACAATATAAAAGAAAATAGCCAGTCCAGTAAAAGTCATAGTTAAAAAGAACGGTAGCGCAATGACGGAACTGACATTATGAAAATCCAGATAGGAACGTTGTCCTTTAAAAGCTCTCAGAGTAAAGAAGTCGGTCAGAATTTTTTTATGGGTAATGATTCCGGAAATCAGGGTCATCAACATGATGAATGCAGCAATGGTGACAATCAGACGGCCAATGGTATAAGGTACGCCATATAGCTGAAAATGAAAGTTATAGAAAAAATCTCCGCCCTGTGTAGCCGAAAGCGTTAATTCCTTACCTGTCATAGCATCCAAGGTTTTAAGTTGATAAGCACCCTCTGCAGTTTGCCAATAAATTTTATTAACCGGTAAATCATGATTTGCTACCCCGATATACCAGTTCTGTGCATCAGGTGCATGTTGCTGTAAATAGCTATAAGCAGTTTTTAAAGCTGTTTCCTGGTTCACCTGCATCATGACAAATTGTGGCTGCATCCACATTGTAATTTCATGGCGATAATAGGTAACCGCACCTGTTAAAAAGATCGCGAAGAGGAGCCAGCCAAAACTTAAACCTAGCCATGAATGTAGCCATGCCATAGATTGACGGACAGATTTATGCATGGTTTAACCTATGAAGCGGGAAATGACAAATAAAACAATGAGAGGAATCAGGCTATAGACTGAAAGTGTTTTAAGACTTTGGATACAGAAGATTCCAATCACAAAACAGACATAAAAAATGAGGGCAATAAAGGCAGCCAGATAAACCGATTCAGCTTTGGGTAAACTCGCCTGTAAAAAATAGGCCAGATCGAGAGCAATCAGATAACTACATAAATAACCAATACCAAAGCTCATGCCTAATCGATACAGGATAGCAAGTGGCTGAAGGGTAGAAATCATGGAAAGGCCTTTATATGAATCTGTATAAATAAATATTGAGGCAACTTAATGCACGAAGCTTAAGGTCGTGACCAGGTACTGTTTCTTATACACTTGCTGATTCAATTTTCCTGTCTTGTCTACTTCTTGACTCACCTCTAGTACATATTGACCCTTCCATGGCGTAGCAATATTAATTTGGCCATGCTTGTTGGTCGTATAGTTTTTAAGCCAGTGCTGTGGGGAATAGACAGTCACTTTGACATCCGCAGCGGGTTTACCCTGATACATGACTGTAAAAGTATTACTGTTCGGTTGAACCGGTACGATATCCAGCTCTGGGTCTGCTTTCAGGTTTTGTCTGCCGGATTTCGCGTGATAGCTGAGTAAGGATTCCCCATAGATCAGTTCATGATAGAGCTCTACATCTGCTTGATCTTTTGTAGAGTAGACCAGATGATCCTGGTGTAGTTGGGGACTAAATTGTTTTTTAGTCTGAATCGCTTTTGCTTGGCTGAATGACTTTAAGGCACCTTCTTGAGTCTCTTTGAGCTGTTCACTATATTCACCAAAGAATGCATGTGTTTTTGCATCTGAAGCACGTTCTAGCCAAAGCATATGGGCCTGAGCAGAAAGGGTCAGTGACAGTCCAATTGTCAAAGTAATGATTTTTTTCATGAATTCTACCTGATTATTGTTTACATATAAGAAAATGAGCTCCGAATATTCTTTCAAAGCTCAAGCGAAAAATTAATATTTGAATTTTACGGCCACACTGTAATTTGCCGGTGCACCATAGAAGCCTTGCTGATTCGGGAAATTAAATAAGTATTTTTCATTGGTCAGATTATTCCCGTTGGCCTGCAAAGTAATGTGATCATTGAGTTCATAACTGGCCATCAGATTCACAAGCGCATATGCATCCTGTTTGATAATGCCTGCTTGTTGGGTAACAACACCCTCTGTAGCAGCTTCAGGAACTTCTAGATAAGTTTTATCCTGCCATTGCACACCAAGGCCCAGTTTCAGTTTTGGAATCTGTGGCACCTGATAGGTGGTCAGAAGATTAAAAGACTGATTAGGATTAAAGGTACGGGCATCACCACCGTTGATCAGATCTTTAAGACTAAACTGAGTATAGCCAAAGCTTAGATTTAAATGATCCGTTAACTGACCAGCCAAACCAAATTCATAACCTTGTGAACGTAGATCACTCACCTGGGTTTTACGTAAAGTCGGGATACCGTCAGAATCTCGCAACGGATAATTGCTTTGTTCTGTTCTGAATACGGCCATGCTGGCGGTGAGCTTATCATCTAGCCAGGAACTTTTAATCCCGGCTTCATAACTTTCACCTTCAACCGGTTTATTAACACTGCCATCCAGAGCTTTAGTTGTTTGTGGACGGAAAATTGAGGTATAGCTTAGATAACCTGTATATTCAGGACTAAATTCATAAGTCAGGCCTGCATAAGGTAATAGCTTATTCTCATCATAAATCGTGTCTGTTCCATAACTGCTGCCTGTACTTTCAGCCTGAACATAGTTGGCACCTAAAAGCAGTTTCAGATCGTCAGTCATATGTAAACGGGTGGCGGCATATAGGCTTTGGTTTTTTTGCCGGATGTGCATTTCACCACTGGTTTTTGACATATCCCAAACTGGTTCGGGCGGCGTAAAACTGGATAGATCTGTGGTAAGTGGGTTGGTAAAGCTGCCAGCATAACCTAACTCATTCAGATTGTTTTCAGCCCAGATATAGCCAAAAGATGCCTCATGTTGTTGTCCCCAAAGTGGATAGGTGCCACTAAAACTCAGACTGGCCTGCTGTTCCTTGTTGTCATCAATATACATACCTGGATATAAGAAAATACCTGAAGTACCGTCAGCACCAGGTTTACCGGACAGGAATAAAAGTTTTGAATCCCGTTCAGTCCGTTTTTCCTCATAACTCAGTTTAGCTTTCCAATCAGCGCCAAGTTGTTGTTCGATCTCGGCAAAATAGTTTTTAATATTACTGTCCCAGTAGGCCCAGTCCGGACTGTAATTATAATTTCTTGAATAGCTTAACTGTTCACCTTCAGTATTGATTAAAGGATTGGAACCCCAATTGACACCATTGGGATTATGATTCGTTTCAGTATAACCAGCAGTTATTAAGGTCGAATCAGTCAGGTCAGCCTCAACCACGGCACCAATGCCATTTTTTTCGAGTTCATAGTGATCCAGATAACTATCACCTGTCTGCTGATAGCCCCAAATACTCGGCCTCTGATTTTTCCATCCTGTGTCAGGGGAGAGGAAACATCTGCTTCATAACGTTGGGTATTCCATGAACCATAACTGGTATTAAACGCGGCCTGAAGTTCCTGAGTAGGGCGTTTTCTAATCATATTAATGGTAGCGCCCGGATCGCCAATACCATTATTTAAGGCATTTGCACCTTTAACGATCTCTATACGGTCAAATAAAAAGCTGTCTGGATTGTCATTATTGTAGTTATAGCCTTCAAGCGGAATCCCAACGCCGTCTACCAATACGTTTGAGATTTCAAAACCACGTGATAGATAGGAAGTTCGTTCGGTCTCCTGGTTACTTACAGTGATCCCCGGTGAGTTGCGGAGTACATCACGGGTATTATCCAGTGCAAAGTCATCTAATTGTTGACGCGTCACTACATTCACTGTTTGTGGCGTTTCCTTAAGAGGAATATTTAGTTTAGAAGCTGTTGCAGAATTTTGAATAATATAGCTTTTAGTCTGTTCAGAGCTTTCTGTTGTTTGTGCTGCATCAGTGACTATCGTGATGGTAGGAAGTTGCTGACTATTTTCTGCAAAACTTTGCTGTGTCATCAATATGGCAAAACTGAGCAAAGATAGCTTGAAAGTTGGATGATTGGTATAAAACATTTTAATGAATGTAAATGATAATAATTATCGCTAATTTTATTGATTAGATATTTTTAAATCAATCTAAATACAATAGGAAATTTAAATTAAAAATTACTCATTGATAGAGGAATACTTTGCAGTTAAAGCAGATTAAAAGAAGAAGGGGTTAAGATTTTGCTTAAAATAAAAACGATTTATTTTAGTAAAATAATATGTAAATTATTGACTTCATATTAATTTTTAAATTTATAAAGTATATTCGCTAAATTTTTTTCATGTAGAGAATGAGATTAATACTCAAATATAAAAAGAAAAATGAAATAAAAAAAAGCCATCACATTGATGGCTTTTTATAAATGATATTGATCAATAAGTTTTATAAGGCAAGAACTTGCCAGACAATACGACATTGACACGGTCGCCATTCGGATTTTCTTCGCGTTGAATATCCATACTAAAATCAATCGCGCTCATAATACCGTCACCAAATTCTTCATGAATCAGTTCTTTAATGGTAGAACCATATACATTCACCACTTCATACCAACGATAAATTAAAGGATCGGTCGGTACGCTGGTTGGCAGGGAACCTTTATATGGCACGATCTGTAGCCATGCAACGGCTTCATCACTTAAGCCAAAAATCTGACCAATCTTTTCTGCTTGCTCTTTATTAAACGCCATCTGACCTAAACATGCAGCGGTTACCCATTCTTTAGAAAGACCAATCTCTTTGGCAACATCTGACCACTTAATTGACTTTAAAACTTTCGCTGAAATGATCATATCAGTTACTTGTTGACGATGGGTAATCATAATCCTCTCCATATTATTCTCAAATGAATGTATGCAGAACGGATAATGCAGATATCATGCCAACAGCATTCTAGAGTTCATGCTAAATAGAAAATGAATATTTAAGCGATTGTTAATTATTTGTGGCATAGCTTTTGCTTCTATTTCGATATACATGGCAACGACGCCATTCACCATTACCTGTTCTAATATTCAAGGCAACGGCGCCTAAGGTCTTCAATGATCTTAGGCGTCTTTTTTTCGAAAAACAGGTCCGTATATTGAAAAAGAGGACGACAACATGGCATATCTTGCTCCTGCGGAGTTTGCAAAAAAAGTAGTAGATGCGGGTGAATCCAAGCTTCATATGGCAACCCGTGATGTTTTGATTCGTGCCTTTATGGCAGGTGCGATTTTGGCCTTGGCAGCCGTATTTGCAATTACGATTGCAGTGCAAACTGGTGTGCCGCTGATTGGCGCATTACTGTTTCCTGTCGGCTTCTGCATGTTGTATTTATTGGGCTATGACTTGCTAACCGGGGTATTTGTATTAACACCGCTGGCATGGCTGGATAAACGTCCTGGCGTAACCTGGGCACGCATTTTAAAAAACTGGGGACTGGTATTTTTAGGTAACTTTACTGGGTGTTTAGTCGTTGCAGTACTGATGGCTGCTGTTTATACCATGGGCTTTGCGACTGATCCGAATCCAGTCGGTGAAAAGATTTCTCATATTGGTGAAGACCGTACCTTAGGTTATGCGGCTTATGGTTTCTCAGGTTGGATAACTATTTTTATTCGCGGCATGCTGTGTAACTGGATGGTGTCTTTAGGGGTGATTGGTGCGATGATGTCAACTACAGTGAGTGGCAAGTTCATCGCAATGTGGATGCCAGTGATGCTGTTCTTTGCCATGGGCTTTGAACATTCAGTGGTAAACATGTTCCTGTTCCCATTTGCCATGATGATGGGTGGTGACTTCTCGATTGCAGATTATTTCCTGTGGAATGAATTACCGGTTGCTTTAGGTAATCTGGTCGGTGGTTTAGCCTTAACAGGTCTGGCACTTTACACCACACATGTACGTACTGGCGCGAAAAAAGAATTCTAATAATGAATCATTTTTAAAGGGATCAATATGATCCCTTTTTTGAGTTTTCAATATGAAAAAAACATTAAAAGTCGCTATTGGACAATATTCTACGGCTGGTATTAAAGATCAGAATCAGGATTTTTATGGCATCTTTTTACCAGAAGGTCATGTACTGAAGCAAAAAGGTATAGCTTGTGCGATTGCCGACGGGATCGGCAGTAGCAATGTCAGTCACATTGCCGCAGAAACAGCCGTCAGCAGTTTTCTCTCAGATTATTATTCGACTTCGGATGCCTGGAGCACCCAGACTTCAGCAGCACGGGTGATTCGCGCCACAAATTCATGGTTATATGCACAAACTCAACAAAGTCAGGGACGTTTCGATAAAGACCGGGGCTATGTCTGTACCTTATCCGCACTTATTTTAAAGCAGCATCAGGCGCATATTTTTCACGTCGGTGATAGTCGTATCTATCGAATCCGAGATGGTGAAATTGAATTATTAACCCATGATCATCGCGTCTGTCTGTCTTCGACAGAACATTATCTCAGTCGTGCCTTAGGGGTGGATTATCGTATTGAAATTGATTATCAAAGCCTTGAACTAAAAGAAAAAGATGTCTTTCTACTCATGACTGATGGGGTTTATGAGTTTGTTACAGACCAACAATTATTAGATTTCACCTTAGCAGCAGATCACTTAAATCAGCTTGCCAAATTCCTGGTTGAACAGGCTTTAAAACAGGGCAGTGATGATAATTTAAGTCTTCAAGTGCTCCGTATTGAGCAGTTGCTTGAACCAGATCAGTTTTATATGCACCAGGATTATGTCTTTCCACCCCAGCTCAGCAAAGGTGAAGCATTTGAAGGCTATGCCATTGACAAAATCCTGCACCAAAATCACCGCAGTTGCCTGTATTTGGCACACGATCATGATCGGCAACCGCTAGTGATTAAAACTCTGGCAGTAGATTTGCAGCAAGATGAACAGGCTGTTGAACAGTTTCAACTTGAGGACTGGGTGTCAAAGCGTCTTAAGCACGAAAATCTGCTGCAATGTTATCCGCATCAATCAGAGAAAAAATATTTATTCCAGAGTTATGAATATTTGCAGGGAGAAACCTTAGATCGCTGGCTGCATCAACAGAAAAAGCCTTTGCAGATGGAAGATATTCTCCCTATTTTGCAGCAAACAGCATTGGCCTTAAATGCAATGCACCGACTGGAAATGTTGCATCAAGATGTACGTCCTGAAAATATTATGGTCTTAAACGTTGATAATACACTTAAAGTCAAACTGATTGATTATGGTTCAACTGCTGTACGAGGTTTAGTCGAAATTAATCCTAAACATGTGAATCGGCCACTTGGTACCTTGGCATTTATGGCGCCTGAATATTTCATTGAACATTCACCATCGATTCAGTCCGATCAATTTTCTTTGGCAGCCATGGCTTATTATTTACTGACTAAACAGCTTCCTTATGGTACAGATTTAGCTCGATGTAAGTCATTGAAACAGATGAAAAAAGTTCAATATCATTCCATTCAAAAATATCGGCCGGATTTACCACTCTGGTTAGACCAGATTCTAAAAAAGGCACTGAATATCGAGCCGATGCATCGTTATGAGGCATTGACTGAATTGATCCATGATCTGGAACACCCATCCAAGGAATTATTAAAATCCAAAGCTCCTACCATGATTGAACGTGATCCTTTACGTTTCTGGCAAATCAGTTGTGCTGTATTAGGACTTTTACTTTTATTAAGTATTGCATGGCCATTTATTTAAGAAGATTGGAGTGAATATAAGTAAAAAATTAGACCGTGTTCTATGCTTTGGGCAGCTTGCGTCACTAGTATATTTACGGCAATCAATCCACAACCAGAAACTACAAGAACTATATCATTACGATTTCAACCACCTTTTAAAATGGGAGAGATAAAAACAAAAAGCAAGGAAATACCATGGCGGCTCAATTTCTCCTATCAGCCTTAAGTACCGTAATCATATTGGCATTTACCGGCTGTACAGTTTCATCCAAAACACCCGTAACAGATAGTTATGGCGCTCAGCCGTCTTTACCTGAACCAAAATCAAGACCGTTTCCGGTCGTCAACATTGCCCCTGCAAAAGGTTGGCCTGAAGGCGTCATGCCGACGCCGGCATCGGGTTTAAAAGTGCAAGCATTTGCACAAGGCCTTCAACACCCGCGCTGGTTATATGTATTGCCGAATGGAGATGTACTGGTGGCTGAAACCGATGCTCCGCCTAAGCCCGAAGATAGTAAAGGCATTAAAGGCAAAATCATGAAAATGGTGATGAGAAGAGCAGGATCATCCTATCCGAGCGCCAACCGTATTAGCCTGTTGCGTGACAGCGATCAAGACGGCATTGCTGATCAGAAAACAGTATTTCTGCAAAATTTAAACTCGCCGTTTGGAATGACCTTAGTGGGTAATATGCTTTATGTCGCAAATACAGATGCTTTAGTGCGATTCTCTTATCAGCCAGGTATGACCCAGATCAAAGAAAAAGGCACTAAAGTATTGGACTTACCCGCTGGCCTCTTAAATCATCACTGGACAAAAAATGTTATTGCCAATCCTGCAGGGACAAAGCTCTACATTACGGTAGGCTCCAATAGTAATGTGGCTGAAAATGGCATAGCTCAGGAAGAAGGACGCGCCCTGATCATGGAATTGGATCTTTCTACAGGTAAAACCCGGCCGTTTGCTACAGGCTTGCGTAATCCCAATGGCATGGACTGGCAGCCTCAGAGTGAAGCATTATGGACTGTAGTGAATGAGCGCGATGAACTGGGCAATGATCTGGTTCCTGATTATATGACCTCAGTAAAAGATGGCGCTTTTTATGGCTGGCCTTATAGTTATTATGGCCAGCATGTGGATACCCGGGTAAAACCGCAAAAGCCTGAACTGGTCGCGAAAGCAATTAAGCCAGATTATGCATTGGGGAATCATACTGCATCACTGAGTCTGACATTTTATAAGGCTAATTTAATATCCCAATATCGTGATGGTGCACTCATTGGCCAGCATGGTTCCTGGAATAGGAAACCTCATAGTGGTTATAAAGTTATTTTTGTGCCATTTCAAAATGGTCAGCCTTCTGGTCAGCCTCAAGAGGTTCTGACCGGATTTTTAAGCAAAAATGGAGATGCATTTGGTCGGCCTGTGGGTGTAGCTACAGATGCTCAAGGCGCAATATTAGTTGCTGATGATGTAGGGAACGTGATTTGGCGAGTATCACCGAATCAATAAATAAGTAGATGCTAATAAAATAAAAGCCTTATAGTCTCTCCCAAAACTATAAGGCTTAGCGGCTGTAGTCTCTACTTTTATCACTTACCATCCCAGTAAGTTCGCTGTCTTTCGACTTTATTATCATTGTAATGCGATTATTATCAGCTTTCCTTGCTGACTCTTTATGTGAAACATAATGTCAAAAATTGAGGAAACAGGATATAGAGTATTTGCTCCAATCGATGTAAGCTTAAACTTACAAAAAAAATAATATATTTATACAAAAGTTAACATTATGTGAACTTTCCTATATTTTACAAAGGGCTTTATGACTAAAATAATTTAATTGTAGTAGATAAATAATGTTAAAAAATCATCTTTAAGGTTTTAAACAGCATTAAAATTAAAAGATATGATTTAAGAATCATCTTTTGCTTCAGGTTTGGCAGACAGGGTTCCATGTTATAGAAGATACTTATGAACACTTTAACTAAGGTAATTTATGGATCTGATTTCTCTGCCATATATGTGGTTGGGGATCTGCATGGTTGTTATAGCTTGCTCATGCAAGAATTAGAGAAAGTTCATTTTAATTTTGAGAAAGATCTACTGATTTGTACCGGAGATCTGGTCGATCGAGGTAATGAAAACCTGGAATGTGTTTCATTGGTTAGTCAACCCTGGTTTTATTGCGTTCGCGGTAATCATGAGGAAATGTGTATTAAGGGCCGTGACGATGCATGGATTCAGGATATGCATGCCCAGAATGGCGGTGAGTGGTTCTATCTTTTATCTACCGAAAAACAGGATGAACTCAGTGAAATTTTTTCTGCACTTCCTTTGGCCATTGAACTAAACCTAAAACATAAAAAGATTGGCATTTTACACGCAGATATTGCGCTTAATGACTGGAATGTATTTAAAAAGAAAATTGCAAAAGGTGAAAATAGAATTCCAGGCTTAACTTCAGCATATACCAATGCTCTTTGGGGTAGAGGGAGAATTCGCAATCATTCTTATCGCTATGGAACCGTTAAAAATATCGATGAGATCTATCTGGGTCATACGATTGTAAAAAACCATACTCAAATTGATAATTGCCACTATATCGATGTCGGTTCTGCTTATACGCAGAAGTTGTGTGTTGTTAAAATAAATGATGCAAACTAGGTGCTACAGCAAGAGCCAATTGAAAGACACATCAATAATTTTTACCTTTAAAATTAAATTGATAGCTCATTTTTATAAAAGGCGATCTATATTTATTTTTGAATGAGAAACTGTATTTCGTTCTATTTAATTTTGAGTAAGTATTCATACAATTAATTCAGCTATAGTGAATTTCTCTCATGTTTTACTGAATTTATATCGTTTTACTCATCTCTAGATTCACGTTTAAATGAAGTTATACAGAAATTTGGCTTTATTTAAAAATTTAGGATAGTGAATCTCCATGGATAATCAATTTACATGCTCAATCAAGCGCATCCGTTTCGATGAAAATTATCAACCCGCAGACAACACACGTTTAACAACCAACTTTGCCAATCTGGCACGTGGTGAAAGTCGACAGGAAAATCTGCGCAGAACTCTAGCCATGATAAATCATCGTTTTAATTCATTAGCGACAAGTGATAATCCTAAAGGCGACCGTTATTCCCTTGAAATTGACATTATCTCTGCGGAACTTGATGTTGAAGGCCATGGTCAAACTTTCCCTTTTATCGAGATGCTGAAAAGTACCGTCATTGATCATCAAACCAATGAACGCATTGAAGGCATGACTGGCAACAGCTTTTCATCTTATGTACGTGATTATGACTTTAGCGTTGTATTGCCAACTTTCAGTGATAAAGCTGATGCAAAGCTTGACGACTTTGGTGATTTGCACGGCAAACTTTATCAGCATTTAATTCATTCAGATGTGTTTAAAGCCGAGTTTAAGAAACAGCCGGTGATTTGCCTGAGTGTATCTACCACGAAAACCTATTACCGTACTGCACATGTGCATCCTGTACTCGGTGTGGAATATAAAAATGATGAGTATTCACGTACAGATGCATACTTCAGAAAGATGGGCTTAAGCGTTCGCTATTTCAAACCTGAACATGGTAATGCACCGTTGGCATTCTATTTTGCCGGTGACTTATTGCGTGATTACACGGACTTCGAACTTATCAGTGCGATCAGTACCATGGAAAGTTTCCAGAAGATTTATCGTCCTGAAATTTACAACACCAATTCGCCTGCAGGTTTGATCTATCAACCAAGCCTGAATTATCAGGATTATTCGTTGACACAAATCGTTTACGACCGTGTGGAGCGTAGTCAATTAGCAGTTAAGCAGGGCAAATGGACAGAAGAAAATTTTATTAAGCCGTATAAAGACATTCTTGAAAAGTGGGCCGCAAATTTTACTGTAGATAATGCTCATCAAGAGCATACTGCCTGAATGAAGAAATAAATTAACGAATATAGAGATAGAAGATTAGACATGAGCATTTTACTCCCAACATCTACAGCTGGCAGCTTGCCGAAACCGTCTTGGCTTGCCGAACCTGAGCAACTTTGGTCACCCTGGAAACTGGAAGGCGAGCAGCTCCTTGAAGCCAAGCGAGATGCTTTGAGCTTGTCCCTACATGAGCAACTACAGGCAGGCATTGATATCGTCAGTGATGGCGAACAAACCCGTCAGCACTTCGTGACCACCTTTATTGAACATCTGGAAGGTGTGGATTTCGAAAAGCGTGAGACGGTGCGTATTCGAAATCGCTATGATGCGAGTGTGCCATCCGTCGTGGGTGCTGTCGCTCGCAAGAAACCTGTATTTGTAGATGATGCCAAGTTCTTGCGTAGTCAAACTAAGCAGCCAATCAAATGGGCGTTGCCGGGTCCAATGACCATGATCGATACGCTTTATGATGCTCATTATAAGAGCCGTGAAAAACTGGCTTGGGAATTTGCAAAAATCCTGAATCAGGAAGCACTTGAACTCGAAGCAGCAGGTGTAGATATCATCCAGTTTGATGAGCCTGCATTTAATGTATTTTTTGATGAAGTAAATGACTGGGGCATTGCCACATTAGAACGAGCGCTTGAAGGTCTGAAATGTGAAACAGCAGTACACATCTGCTATGGTTACGGTATCAAAGCCAATACGGACTGGAAAAAGACTCTAGGTTCAGAGTGGCGCCAATACGAAGCAATTTTTCCGAAACTGCAAAAGTCCAAGATTGACATTGTTTCACTTGAATGCCAAAACTCTCATGTACCAATGGATCTGATTGAATTGATTCGTGGCAAAAAAGTCATGGTCGGCGCCATAGATGTCGCAACCAATCAAATTGAAACACCAGAACAGGTTGCAGATACTTTACGAAAGGCGCTTCAGTTCGTGGATGCTGACAAGCTGTATCCTTCAACCAACTGTGGTATGGCACCTTTATCGCGTCAAGTCGCACAAGGCAAACTGAATGCTTTAAGTGCTGGCGCAGCTATTGTTCGTCAAGAACTGACAGCCTGAGTATTCATTTGTCTTAAGAGCTGTATAAGGAATACATGTACTTTTACCGCTCTTCATCAAAGCGATAGTCAATTAGGGATTTAAGAGATGATTGAAGCGACTGACTTTAGAAATGCCATGTCCTTACTCACCACAGCAGTGAATGTCATTACAACCTCGGGTGAGACAGGAATGCATGGTTTTACGGCATCTGCAGTATGCAGCGTGACTGATACACCACCGACATTGCTGGTCTGTATGAATCAGTCATCTCGCTCACATGCGCATTTTATCGAGAACAAAATTTTGTCGGTGAATGTCTTGGGTCCACAGCACGAACAGATTTCTAATGCATTCGCATCCAGCAAATTCAGTTCTGAACGAAGATTTCAATTAGGTTCTTGGACAATACTAAAAACAGGCTCACCTGTACTAGGCGATGCATTAGTGAGTTTTGACTGTGAAATCGAGAATATCCAGCAAGTAGGGACACATAGTATCTTTATGTGTCGAGTGGTTGCGATTCAACGGAGCGAACAAGATCAGAGCCTGGTGTATTTTAATCGTACTTACCATTCGGTTGGACAGTTAGAATTTGCTTGAATGAAAATGAGAAAAATGACAATAAGATAATGTGGATTTTCTCATTTTTAAGATTTGTATCGAATTTAACAAATCAAAAGCAATCGATATTCACCCTCATTTTCAACCGGAGCCCGATGTACACAAGGTAGGGCTCTTTGGGCTGGATGATCGACTGCCAATCGCCAAAGATGTCCCTGACCTAAATTTACAGGTTTTGCATTAGGCTTAGGTTGATAATGCAGATCAAAGAAATACTCTTCCAGAAAATCTTCAAATCCGGCTTCTGGGCCATCATATAATTCTTTCAGCTTTGCCCTGATTTCTGGAATCAGAATCTTTTGTTCCACCTGATCATTAGGCAAGATATCGCTTGCAGCGCCATGATAGGTACATAAGAAAGTATCTGTTTCAATCGGTGAGCGATCGACATGAAATGAATAGACATCTGTAGTAATAAAATCAAGCTCATCATCCCGTTCATAGCATTTGAGCAGATTGAGTGAAGGGGAAGCGCCGTAGTCAGTCAGTAGCTGTATATCTTCTAAGATAATCTTTCTTGCCAGATGACCGCTTTCTGACAGCTGGAGTTTCATAAGATCATCAATTGAAACTTCAGTCATATTTTCCTGTAAATGAAGCTTATTCACGATCTCGGCAAAATCACCCGCTAAATTTCTAGACCAGCAAATCGCATTCATCGCACCCTTAAAATCCGAATTAACGAGTTCTGAAAAGTTTGAGACTACACGAATTTGTTTATTGCCTGAAAATTGATTATGCATGCTTAAGTGAAATGACTTATGAACTATGCCTAATATTACCCTTAGATTCCTCAAAATAACTTTATGAGCTCATAAAAAAAGAGATTTTAAAACCTAAAATCTCTTTCCTTTCACAGTATCTTAATTTTCAGCTTGTGCTTTGGCTGCAATATTACTTTTATAGATAAAAAATAGTGCAACAGCTAATAGGGCAATTGCTGCTAGTCTGGATCCATCTAAATGAATCACCGGATTATTCAACCATCCAAAATGATCGATGAGCAGACTCATTAATAACTGGCCACTAATGACGGCGACAGTGGTGGCAGCAGCGCCCAGTCTAGGCATAGCAAATACAATCGTAAGCATATAGGCCACGCCAAAAAATGCACCTGTTAATTGCCATCTTGGTGCGGTGAATAAATTCAATGCATGGTTGGGTTCAAGAAAGAAAGCGATTAGAAAACTGACTAGAGCACCTAAGACAAATGTCAGCCAAGAACTTTCTAATACACCTACTTTAGCACCCAAACGACCATTAATTGAAGATTGAGCACATAAAACTGCTCCGCCAAAAATAACGACTAATAACATTATATAAATCATGGAGAAGCTTCCTTATTGAATAAGCCATAATGCAGCTAAAATAGCTACCAGCGCGCCAATACGATATTTGTCTACAGCCCGTTTATGGCTACCTAACAAACCCCAGTGATCAATAATAAGACTGGTTGCAACCTGGCCAAACAGGATGCCCACCATGGTCAGGCCAACGCCAATATGAGGTGTCGCTACAGTTAAAGCCACTACATATATAGGGCCTAATATACCGCCAGTCAGTTGCCACCGTGGCTGCTTGAACATAAGAGAAAGCTTTGGACGGTTGAAGATCAACCCCAAGGTTAAGAGCAGTGATCCGATCGCGAAAATTCCCAAGGTCGCCCAGAAATGCCCAATTTCTTCCCCGAGTGGACCCAGTAAACCCGCTTCAACAGATAACCCCATACCTGCAAGAACGACTAATGGGAAAATCCACAACTGTTTCATATATGCTTTCCAAAGGAAGAAAGCAACGAATTATATTCTCTTATTTAAAAGCTACAATTCCGCAATTTTTCAAAACATAATTGCTATTATGACAATAATAAAATGATTGAATTAAATTCAGGGATAGATCAAGTATGCAACTCAATGCATTACGCTATTTTGTGATGGTGGCAACGACAGGCAGTTTTTCAGCTACGGCAAAGCATTTTCAGGTTTCATCTTCCTCAGTATCTCGTTTTATTTCCAAACTTGAACAGGAAATTGGGCAACAACTTTTTTATCGTAATACACGCTCTGTTCGGCTAACTGACATAGGAGAAAAGTACTTTGTGCAAATTAAGGAAGTGCTTGATACGCTAGATCTGGCCAATGAAGAAATTTCTGGTAAAAATGCGATCAGAGGGTTAATTCGTATCAATACAGCGGTTGCGCTGGGAAGGCTACATATATCGCATATAGTGAATAAATTGCATGATAGCTTTCCAGATCTTTCAGTCGAGCTGATCTTGACGGATACTTTTATTGACCCTGTACAAGAAGGTGTAGACATTGCCATACGGATTGGCTCATTACAAGATTCAGCATTAATCGCACGCAAGATCTGTGATCAACAATATGTGCTGTGTGCGAGTCCTGCATATCTTGAAAAATATGGAACTCCACATTCCCCACACGAGATTCAGAATCATCAATGTTTGGTGTATAAGGGCGTTTCAGGCAGCCAACGTTGGTATTTCCGTCAGCAAGAGCATGACACTCCGGTTTTAATTGAGCCACAAGGGCCTTTAAGAAGTAATAATGCAGAAGTCTTGGTAGATGCGGCATTGGAAGGACGGGGGATTGTATTATTTCCAACCTGGATTTTTACGGAAGACTATTTTAAAACCCATAAACTGGTTCAACTTCTTCCTGACTGGATCAGTACAGTAGAGCCTTATTCTATAGGGATTCATCTGGTTTCTCCCGAAAACAGAATTCGTTCACAAAAAGTCAGAACTGTGCTTGATTTCATTTTAAAAGAAATTGGAGATCCGCCTTACTGGGATAATATTCTTAAATTATAAAATTTTTATGATCTAATTAGAGAAAGCTTAATTGATTTCTTAGTTATCTTTTTTCGATCAAGAAGGGTTCTAAAGCAGAGCTAAGATGAAAAGCATAAAATGGATGAATTTATACGTTTTTAGATTTCTGATTTTAGATTTTATCTACACATTGCAATTGCAAAATTCTTAACTTTCCTTAAATGTATCTGCATTATTGCTATAAATCCAAAATTAAAATAAAAAAGCCTATCTCATTCGAAATAGGCTTTTTTACCTCTGAGGAATCTTCTCGCCATTTAATTCAGTAAGAATGCTATGGCTTAAAGACTGATAATCATATTATGAGAATATAAATAGTTTTTCAAACATAATTTAAATTTTATTTGGTTAAATTATTACGAATGTCACTTGTGCTTTCAGGATGGTGCAGGAGCTTCTTTTCAATAATCTGTGCTTTCTCCTGAAGAATTTGTACTAATTTTTCCAGATTTACAAAATCAAATCTATTTTTTGAAGCTAATAAAGTAAGCGCTAAAGGTGGCTCTTTAAGAGAGAATTTAACTGGTACAGACAAACCTGCAACTTGAGGATCAAGTTCACCACTAGAATAATAATATCCCTGTTTTTTGATCTTTCTCATTTGTTCCAGAAAAGCGGTTTCATTCTGCACAAATCCTACTTCTGCAAATGCATCTGCATAACGTTGATAATAGTCAAGCAACACTTGTTTCGGTAAATGTGCCATGATGACTTTTGAAGATGAACCTACATAGACAGGACGTGGACAACCGCGTCCGAATGAAAGCAGATGTGCATTTTTAAAGACTTCGTCATGTAAGTCGATACAAGAATCATAATTGAGATGAGTCAATATACAAGAGAACTCAGTCCGTTCGACGATTTCCTGCATAAAGGGAATGCTGATCTGAACCAAAGGATCAGTTTTTCTTGAAATATAATCCAGAACAGCAATTTTCGAACCCAGCGTATAGTCACCGGATGTGCCACTGATTCGCTGTAATAATTCAGCCGATACCAATTCTTTTAAATAGCGATAACTGGTAGGTTTGGAGAGGTTTAATTCTTCACTGATGATATCTACATTAATCACTGAACGTGATAACGAAAATAGATCGAGAACCGTAAGAATTTTTCCAAAACTTGCTTGCGCCATAAAAAAACCTGAAGTGCTGACCATTGAAAAAGATGATGACTCACTTTAGCTTAAAAGAGGGTAGTAGAGGCAACTATTTATCTTAAATTCTCGAATCATGAGGATAGAGGAAGAAAAGATACAAATATTCAGCCTAACTGCCTGTGCAATGATAAAAAATCATGCTTATTCTCATATAGAGATATTTTTATTGACAATAAAGCGTTTATTTGAAAAAATTACTTACACAAATATCCAATGATGAATAATTAAGCAAAGCATTATCTTTTGCTTTTTATATTTTCATCAACCAGTTTCAGTTTAATCAGCTGAATATTCTAATTTTATAGACTTTCAACAAGTAAAAATTTTGTCACTGAGTTCTTTGGGCTTGGTGGGCAGGTTATTTGCTTTAGAAAATAAAATAAGCTCTTAGAGAGAAACCATGCTGCTTATAAAATCTTTACTCGCATTTCGTCCAAATAAAATGGACTGGATTTTTGCGACTAAAACGTTTGTGGCTGGTATTTTGGCGCTCTACGTTGCGTTGAGTTTGGATCTTGCTTATCCGATTTGGGCTATTGGCACAGTTTTCGTTATTGCCAATCCTTATACGGGAATGACCGCTTCAAAAAGTATCTATCGTGTACTAGGTACTTTATTAGGCGCAATTGTGGCAGTTGCAGTTACTCCTTGGCTAATCAATACGCCGTGGTTGTTTACGCTGTTTTTATCCTGTTGGGTTGGTCTTTGCTTATATTTCTCTCTGCTTGATCGTACACCGCGCAGTTATATATTGATGCTGGCTGGATATACGACAGTCATCGTCTGCTTTAATATCATTTACTTTATTGATACTGCTTCATTATTTGATATGGCGGTAGGACGCTTTCTGGAAATTACTATTGGCGTCGTTTGCAGCGCGATTGTGACGACGACCATATTTCCAATGCATATTGGCCCCGCAGTGAAAAGTCGTGTCAGTAAAACCTTAGCGGATACTCAGCAGATTTTTAATAAAATTCTATTAGAACCACGTCAAGACCAGAACTATACAAAAGCTTTAAGCCAATTGGCTGCAGATATTGCAGATATTCATGTCATGGCTGTGCATTTAAGCTATGAAAAGTCAGCTCTACAGGGAATGACCAAACCACTACAGGAAATGCTGAACCAGATCACAATGCTGGTGAGTAATTTGGTGGCGATGTCTGAACGCATGCAACAGTTAGACTTCATTGATACAGGATATCGCCAGTCATTGGCAGATTTACATTCCAAAATTAATACATATCTAACAGATGAACATCTATTGAAAGAGTCTGAATTGAATCAGCTTCCTACTGATTTTGAAACAGATTTCCTAAAAATTTTTGAACATTCAAAAGATGAGCAAATTGTAATATTGAAAAGTTTGAAAATGGATATCCGTCATTTTATTCAGAATATCCATGCAATTAAGTTGATCTGGCAGCGAATCCAACAGGGGGATACTTCACTGCCTGAAATGATTGTTCCACTTACTACAAACTATCCAACTTTACATCGTGATCATGGCGTAGCAGTGCGGGGCGGGGTTTCTGCATGCCTCACAGTTTTTATTGCTACTGCCTTTTGGATCTTAAGCGGCTGGAAAGCTGGATTTATGCTGGCTGAAATGGCTGCGATCAGTGCATGTATCTTAACGGCGCTGGATAATCCGGTGCCTGCATTGAAGCTGTTTATTCGCAGTAGCTTATATGCTTCGATCGTGATCTTCATATATGCCTATGGAATTTTTCCAAACATTATAGAATTTTGGCAGTTAGCACTTGTACTTGCACCATTCTGCGTATATTGCCTGATGCTTTTTTTGCATCCACCCTTAGTTGGAATTGGTTTGCCTTTGTTGATGGGGACGATCATGGGGCTGAATTTTCAGAACCGTTATACCCTGGATCAAATTTCTTTCTTCGATGCAGCAATTGGTACAGTGATCGGGCCAATCATCGCTGTATTTATTATCCATATGATCCGTGCAATGTCGCCAGATATAACCGTACAGCGCATTTTGGCTATTCATAATCGAGCCATTCGTCAGGCACTGTATATTCCTTATGGGGTACGGTTCCGTATTCATTTACGTACGATGATTGACCGCATCGGGGTATTAAATACTAAAGCAGTAGAATCTGAAGATCTGAAAAATAAAATCAATCAGGCACTCATTGAATCCAGCGCCGTCGTGGATCTGGCACGGTTACAGGAACTCATACTCAAGTTACCTGAACAGCAGCCTTTGACCCAGCAACTCGAAGATCTTCAAATACAGCTGGATGAATATTTTCGTGCCAAAGAAATTGGACAAAATTATGATGCTGCCTTCACACAGTTAATTAACAACATACAGGCTCTAGAAGCAGATCTCATCATGCAGGAACATACAGATGTTGTAGAACGGCTGCATATTTCACTCAACAATATTCGTAGCAGCTTATGTCATATCAAGACACCGCCAAGATATGCAGGCGCAGGAGATTAATACATGGGAGAGCTGAATATCTATGGTGTGTATGTGCCGATTTTATTGATTCAAGCTGTGATTGCCTATGTACTGCTCAGAATCTTGATGAAGTGGCTAGATAAACTAGTCGCAAATGACTGGATCATCATGCCGAATATTTTCTACTTATGCATTTACGTACTTTTGCTGGGCGCCGTCCATTGGGCAGGCTTATTACTATGAGGCCTGATATTAAAATGATTGAGGGAAACCGTATATGACATCTGTCAATTTACGCAAATATTTGCGACCTGTACTTTTGACGGTAGTGGCTGTTCTCGCCATTTTAGTGATTCGACATATCTGGAATTATTATAATTCTGAGCCATGGACGAGGGACGGGCGTGTACGTGGTGATGTTATTCAGGTGTCATCAGATATTTCAGGCCTGGTCACAGAAGTACTGGTGCAAGATAACCAGACCATCAAGAAAGGGCAACCATTATTTAAAATTGATGTTGAACGTCAAGAACTAGATGTTGAAGAAGCTCGTGCGGATCTTGCGAAAGCAAAAGCAGGTTTAGCGCAAGCTGAGGCTGAACTGGCGAATGCTAAAGCCAATGTCGTGAAATCCCAAGCAAGTATTCATCTGGCAGACAAGAATGCGAGCCGTTATTCAAGTTTAATGGATGGTGCTATTTCAAAACAGGAACAGGATCAGATTTTTGCTGCACGAGATGAATCACATGCCGAGCATGAGCAGTCCTTAGCTGCAATCGAACAGGCAAAAGCGAATATCGAACAGCAAAAAGCACTAATACAAGTCGCCGAGAATAACCTCAATCTCGCGCAACTTAATTTACATCGTTCAGAAGTTGTTGCTCCAGCAAATGGGACATTATCAAATTTTGAATTAAAAGAAGGGAACTATGTCAAAGTTGGCCAAGCGGTTGCAGCATTACTAGATCGCAAACAACTCTATGTAGTGGGTTATTTTGAAGAAACAAAACTGGATAAAATTTACGTAGGGGCACCAGCTATAATTCAGCTGATGGGTGATTCGCAAAAACTTAAGGGCCATGTGCAAGGTATTGCCTCGGGGATTGAAGATCGCGAACGTACTGCTGGTTCAGGTCTTTTAGCGAATGTGAATCCAACCTTTAGCTGGGTACGTTTAGCCCAACGTGTCCCTGTTAAGATTATTCTGGATGAATTACCAAAGAATGAACTTGCCTTCGTTGCAGGGCGAACAGCAACAGTGCATATAGAAAAGCAAGAAAAATAAACTGACCTGTAATTCAATAACACAAGGTTCTTGAAGAAAAGAGAACCTTGTCATGAATCCTGATTTAAAAGATCAAACAGCTATATGAAAACCCCAATAATAAGAAGTATATAATTCAATCAATAAATTACCTTGTCATTACATTTTTATTGACCATTCGTTCAAATTTTTATATTTTCGTATGAACTTTTTTTAAACAGGAGGAATTTTTTATTATGAATGACGTAAGGCTTTTATATGTAAGTAAGTTCAAAGATGAGAGATACTCTACTTCTGAACTTTATAATATTTTAACAGAAGCCTTAGAATTTAATGAGTTACACAAAATCTTTGGTGCACTCTATTTCGGAAATAATTATTTTGTCCAGTGTTTGGAAGGCACTGAAGAAAGTGTAAAAGACCTTTTCTATAATCGAATAGTTAAAGATCCACGCCATAAGAACTGTGAAATTCTTTCTTATGAACTAATTGACTCATATCTTTTCTCTAGTTGGCACATGAAGTATGCCAATGTCCATAATGATCTCATTGAGTTCTTTATCAAGAATCATCATGATGGATTTAATCCTTATCTCCTGGATCCAGATACTATTCCTGCTTTTATAGAATTACTCAGACAGCACGAAGATGATTTATACAAAGCCCAGGTGATGGCCTAATCAAATTAAGATGTAACATGTGATATGTTAATTTAAAGAAATTGATATATTACATGCTATATTTATAATTTTAAGTTATTGAAATTTATAAAATAATTAAATTTTTAGTTTTAAAAAATAGAGAGGGTTAACCGTCTCTATTTTTTAATAGATTTAAAATTCCGAGGCAACTTAAATAAATTTCAACACTTCAAGTCTCAGTATTTAAAATATTTCCTGATTACATATTTCTATTCTTGAAATAAAATCGAGAGGCATAGTTAGTCTTTCAGCCGTTATTGTTTCGAAATGAACCCAGATAGCTGCATCTCTATTCTCAAAACTAATACTTACAAGCTTAACCAAGTCATAGGGTTCAACATTGTGAGTCAAGATAATATTATAAAAGTGATCTGAGCGTACGTAAGAGATAAGCATTTGATGAATAGCTACTTGTTCATCGCTACTTAGCTCACTATATTTACTTAGTTCAGGTAAATCATGTTGTCTGTTCACTTTAGTCCTTATCGATCTTCAAGTTTTTTATAGAGGACCAGAATTTTATCAATTTAGACAGGGCAGCATTTAGTTGTTTTGTATAAATAATTGAACTTTTTATGAATGATGCTGTACTACAACGTCGGCCAGATTAAAGTGCTAACTATAATTAAAACTTTAACTATAAGCGCGTAGAAAACAATGTCTCAAATAAAAATTTATGCTTTACATGAAACAATCGAAGTACATAGAATAGAACTGATTCAAGCTATCCATCAAGCTTTAATCAAAAAGCTAAGTTGTCCCGACAAAAGATTTTTCAACGATTTATACCTTTAGAGTCTGAAAATTTTATTTACCTAAAGAATCGATCTAGATTTTATATCATTATCGAGATTTCAATATTTGAAGGAAGAACAAAAGAGACCAAGAAAGCATTTGTTTTGGCTTTATTTAAAAATATAAGTCATTTATGTGAAATTAAATCTAATGATATTCAAATAACTATATTTGAAACTCCTAAAAGAAAATTGGGGTGTTCGAGGGAAAATTGCGGATGAGCTTCATCTAGGTTATGAGGTAAATATTTAAGTGATTTATATAAAGAAAACTTTCAAACTAATCTTAATAACTACGTTTTAACACGACGAGGATGAAAAAGACATATTAACTAATTAGTGAGTGCTACATACAGGAATAGGCTATATGCATAATATCTTACTGCACTTATGTTTACCTAAAGTCTAGTTCATAAATAATTTTTCAGTTTAATTTATACTTTACAATATCTTATAAAGATATATTGATTTAATTAAACAATCATAGTTCATGAACCTAAAATATTTAATAGTTCATTCGACCGAATCTCTAAACTTTCTTTATGGAGCCGTGATAGCTCAATAGATAGGGCTGCATTTCTAGAATCCTGGTAGATTTTTAATTTCATTAAATCTTAAATAAATACAAAAATTTATCGAACTATGTAGGTACAAAATTCACATTCATAGTTAAAAATTATGCGTCCACCATATCGTAATAGCCATCATGGCAAAATTTTTTGATGGGATACACCGCCTAAGGGCGGTCATACTAGAAAAATATTCAATATAAATTTACAGCTCTGCCAAACTATGTGAATATTTTAATGTATTAGAAAGTTGAAATACCTGCTCCTATAAATCAAAATATCTTTTTAATTCAAAAGTATTTGGTATGACATTACCTTCAATAAAAGAAGTTGGAAAATATTATCCTTGGTCAAAACATAAAATTAATACTAAAACTTTGGAGCTACGTCCTTTTGAAAAAAGTGATATGTCTCCTTTTTTAGTACATATGACAACTGAGAATGCCATTAAAAGCATTCTTGAAAGTAGTACTAAAGAATTTCATGGAAAAATTGATGCTTCAAAACCTACTCAAAGTCAATCTAACTGGTATGGCCATAAAATTGTGTGTTTCACAGAGACACCTATTTTCTCTATCGATTTTTTTAGGCATAAGAGTCATGACAGATGGTTAAAAGATCTAAGATATGGGTAAGCGTCCGCTGAACACACCTTCTGAATTCATCCTATAAGCCTTAATTTAGTCCCCACTTAGAAACAAGTGGGGACTTAAATTTATGACTACAAATCATCAGACATCCATCGCATCTCTTGCGAAAAAACGAAGAACATACAGTGCTGAATTTAAACAGCAGATCGTTCAGGCTTGTAAAGCACCGGACGTTTCAATTGCTTCAGTCGCTTTGCAACATGGATT
>NZ_VPDK01000031.1:0-34805 GCF_013417725.1 Acinetobacter sp. YH12233 | reverse complement strand
ATTTCACTAAAAACTGCTCGAGGTACACCAACCAAGCGCTGGAATTCAGAATCTGAAAAACGATTTAATTTCTGATATTTCATGAAATCTATATTGAGGCAGTTTTTACTTTCGCAAGAGGTCTATTAATTTTTTATTTAAAAATATATTTTAAATACATCTTATAATTTATTTTAAATCTAGGCAAATCTGCTCCGATTTATATCAGAGCAGATTATAAAAAGGACTTACAGAACCATGGCTGCAATCCAGCCAAAAATGATAAGCGGAATATTAAAATGAATGAAGGTTGGAACCACACTATCCTTCATATGGTCATGCTGACCATCCATATTCAGACCGGATGTTGGGCCTAAAGTTGAATCTGATGCTGGAGAACCGGCATCGCCCAAAGCAGCCGCAGTCCCAATGATCGCAATAGTTGCTGTAGGACTAAAACCAAATTGAATACAGAGCGGTACATAAATAATCGCCAGAATCGGAATGGTAGAGAATGATGAACCGATACCCAGAGTAATCAGCAGACCAATCAACAACATTAAAAAGGCGGCAAGTGCCTGGCTATTACCAATCCAGTCAACCGACGCTTCAACCAGCGCAGGAACCTGTCCTGTTGCCTCAATCACGGCAGCAAAACCTTGCGCGGCAATCATGATAAAGCCAACCAGGGCCATCATACGCATACCGGTGATGATCACATCATCTGCTTCTTTCCATTTAAAGATTCCGGCACAACTCAAGATTGCGACACCGACCAGACCGGCAAGAATCATGGAATCTGAATAGAGCTGTACCACAAGAGTTGCAATCACCGCGATCGCTGCCATCCAGATGGTCAGTTTGGCAATTTGCGGTTTCGCTGATTTTTGTTCTACACCCAGTTCAGCAGAGATACTTTGCTGCTGTTCCACATGGATATCTTTATAGAGACGCGGCTTACGGTAGCTGATAAACATGGCCACCAGCAAACCCACGAACATACCTGAGACCGGAATCGCCATCGCAGCGGGAATCTGGTCATAAGTAATCTCAAAGCCATAAGGTTTACCAAAGGTATTGATGTTATGGCCCAGAATATCATTCAGGAAGATGGCACCAAAACCGACTGGAACCAGCATATATGTTCCCACCAGACCAAAGGTCAGCAGACAGGCCACCAAACGGCGATCCAGCTTCAGATGGTTAAATACCAATAATAACGGTGGAATCAGAACCGGAATAAAGGCGATGTGCACCGGAATCACGTTTTGCGAGAAAACGGCAGCCAATGCGACGGTACAGAAGATCAGATATTTAACCTTGTTCTGTGCCTTTTCTGATGCCTCACCTTTTAAGGTGGTAATCATTTTATAGGCCAGCAAGTCAGGCAAACCGGAACGTGCCAAGGCCAAAGCAAAAGCACCCAAGATGCCATAAGCCAAGGCAATTTTAGCGCCGCCGCCCAGACCATTGTTAAATGCATCTAAAGTTCCCTGGAGGCCAAGACCTGCCAGCAAACCACCCGTAACAGCACCAATGACCAGGGCAAAAACCACAGGTACACGTGCCAATGAGAGTCCAAACATGACTCCAATAGCAGCAAGAATTGCGAACATAATGAATTGGGAATGAGAGAAAACGGCTATTTTATCAGAAAATCCGGATAAAAATTCTTCCACTTATCCCTTGCCGAGTCACGTTCCCAATCTCCGTATCAGATGGTCGCTGTTAATTTCTGCTGAATAAAATTATGAATCAGATGAGCCACCTGTTCCGGCTGGCTTAGGATAGCCCAGTGATTGGCATTCAGTTCTACCCGGGAAAAATCTTCCACCCATTTTGGCATTTCATCAATCAGATCCGGGCCAACAAACTGGTCCTTTTTGAGCACAATTGCCTGTACCGGACAGATCGCAAAACGCTGTCTAGGTCGAGATAAACGTGGTAGAAAGTTCGCCCGATACAGATTGACGCCATATTTGCCGTCTTTGACAATATTCTGGTTTAGCGGCAGATTATCCTGCTGTTCCAGCTGGCTGATCATTTTGCCCCAACGTTCTGCATTAAAAAAATTCCATGCAGTAGGCGCTATAAAAGGCAACTGGAATACCGCGATATACCAGGACTTGGTCATCTGTTTAAAGAACTTGATCTTATGCTGTTTAAACTGTTCACGCATCCAGAAAGCAGCATGATCCAGACATGGACCTGACATGGTGCTGAAAGACAAAATCCGGCCTTTAAATTTAGGTTCGGTGACCGCTTCCCAAGCCTGGATTGACCCCCAGTCATGAGCCGCGAGGTGGAAAGTTCGTCCCGGCAAGACCTGATCGACCACTTGCTCTAAATCTGCACACAGACGTTCCAGACGATAATCCCGAATTTTCTTGGGAACGCTGGAGTCTCCTGCTCCGCGCACATCATAGGTCACCACAAAATAATCCTGAACAAGGTGAGAAATCACCGCTTCCCAAACATCCTGATGGTCAGGATAACCATGAACCAGCACTAAAGCTGGTTGTTCAGGCTCGCCCCAGGTTTTCACATAGAGACGTTGATGATCGCTGGTATCTACCCACTGGCTATGTCTTTGCATAGATGTATCCTTATTCGCTGATTGACTCTTTTATTGTTGAAATAGGCACGATTTATCAATGCCAGCTTATTTTTGTTGTTCTAGTATGCATACGAGACCAGAAAAAAGAATATCCGCATGAGCCTATTACGAAAAATTCAGCAACTGCCCTTGTTATCCAAATTTATACTGAATCGCTATGCCCCTTACCGTGGAGCAGGCATTGTCATTGATGAAATGGACTTTGCCAATTATCACGTTCGCGTGAAAATGCCACTGACTCGCAAGAATCAGAATATTGTCGGAGTACATTTTGGTGGCAGCCTGTATTCCATGGTCGATCCGTTTTATATGTTATTGCTGATGCACCATCTGGGTCCAAAATACATTGTCTGGGATAAAAGCTCTACCATTCAGTTTCTGGCACCAGGACGCGGAACAGTCTATGCTGACATCCGGATTTCCAAGCAGGAAGTACAAACAGTGAAAGAACTGGCAGCTGACCATAGTCCGGTTTATCGCCAGTATCAGCTCAATATTTATGATGATTCCGGTGTGCGTATCGCTGAGGTACAAAAGACCGTTTATATCCGCCTTAAACAGAGCAAAGGCAAGCCTCGAGAAGCTAAATAACGAAATTGAATAAACTAAAAGCGCCATTGAGGCGCTTTTAAATCGATCTGGAGGATAGTTCTGTCGATTAACGACGACGGTTATTCTGTTCGATCGCTGCACCAGCACCACCACCGATGGCACCACCAATTGCAGCCCCACCTGTACCGCCAAAGATGCTTTTACCCACTGCAGAACCTACAGCACCACCGACACCACTATAGGTCGCATTACGGTTTGAACCACCTTGAGCTTTACTACCGACTGCTGCACCGGCACCACCGCCAACTGCTGCACCAACACCACCACCTACTCTGTTACCTACACCACCACCCACTGCACCACCGAGCGCAGCTGCGCCAATACGCTGATCTTTAGCAGACATATTTTCACAGCCTGCCAACATAAAAGTGGAGATAGTTGCAACAGCCATTACGCTCATTAACTTTTTCATGATCTTGGCCTTCCTTCGTGCTTTGACTTAAGATTAACCTGATTTTAAGGAGCGATTCATAACAAGATGTTAAATCTTGAAACCCTCATGATTTATTTTGTAAAGAGCGCATGAAAGATCATGTTTTATTGATGATTTCTCCATATTTAGGACAAATAACCACCAGATAATCTGATCTTTTCTAGCGATATAAATATGAATAATTTTAGGAAATAAAAAAGCCACCCGAAGGTGGCTTTTTAAAATGATTTAGCGGCTAATTACAGACCGTTAAATTCATCGCTGAATGCTTGGCTCAACGCCTGGTCTACATCAGAGAAGTCATTGTGCAATTCAAATTCTGCAGCTTCTGCTTCCTGACGACGACGCTCTAAGTGGTAAGCCAGGCCTGTACCCGCTGGGATCAGACGACCTACAACTACGTTTTCTTTCAGACCGCGTAAATCATCTTCTTTACCTGTTACAGCCGCTTCAGTTAACACACGAGTGGTTTCCTGGAACGATGCAGCAGAGATGAACGAGTCAGTAGAAAGCGACGCTTTGGTAATACCCATCAATTGACGTTCAAACTTCGCAGGGAACTTGTTCTGCGCAAGAACAGCTTGGTTCTCTTGCATCACACGGATGTAATCCACTTGTTCACCTTTGATAAAGCTTGTATCGCCACCGTCAGTGATGTCCACTTTACGCAGCATTTGACGTACGATCACTTCAATATGCTTGTCGTTGATTTTTACACCTTGCAGACGGTAAACGTCCTGAACTTCGTTCACGATGTAGTTAGTCAACGCCACTTCACCTTTCAAACGTAAGATGTCATGCGGGTTCTGTGGACCATCAGAAATAGTTTCACCACGGTTCACATGTTCGCCTTCGAACACGTTAATGGTACGCCATTTCGGAATCAGCTCTTCGTAGATCTCAGAACCATCATCCGGAGTAATCACCAGACGGTTTTTACCTTTGGTCTCTTTACCGAAACTTACAACACCTGAAACTTCTGCAAGGATTGCATGTTCTTTCGGTTTACGCGCTTCGAACAAGTCAGCAACACGTGGCAGACCACCGGTAATATCACGAGTACGTGAAGATTCTTGTGGTACACGACCAATTACGTCACCCACACCAATTGTTTCGCCATCACGGACAGAAAGAATGGTGTTTTGTGGCAAGAAGTAGAACTGTTCACCGCCGTCTACTGTGTCAAGCACAACAGCTGGACGTAAATCTTTACCAGAAGCAGGACGTGCTGTTACAGGCAAGATTTCAACAGTGGTCATACCAGTTGCATCATCAGTTTTCGATGTTGCAGTTACACCATCAGCAATCTGGCTGAAGCGAACTTTACCAGCTACTTCTGTAACCAGTGGATGTGTATGCGGATCCCAAGTCGCTACGATACCGCCTGCTTCTACAGCTTCACCATCTTTCAGCAAGATAGACGCACCATATGGCAGTTTGTAACGTTCACGTTCACGGCCTAAGTCATCTGCAATACCGATTTCACCTGAACGTGAAGTTGATACCAAGTGACCTTTGGCATGTTGTACAGTTTTTACGTTATGGAAACGTACAGTACCTTTATTACGAACTTGTACGCTGTTTGCAGCAGAAGTTCGGCTCGCAGCACCACCTACGTGGAAGGTACGCATGGTTAACTGTGTACCCGGCTCACCAATTGACTGAGCAGCCATAACACCCACAGATTCACCTGGGTTTACCAAGTGACCGCGTGCAAGGTCACGACCGTAACATTTCGCACAAACACCGAAAGTAGATTCACAAGATACGACTGAACGTACTTTAACTTCATCGACACCTTGCTCTTCCAGGTAGTTTGCAAGTTTTTCGTCGATCAATGTGTTACGCGGCAGAATAACTTCTTCAGTACCCGCACGTTTCACATCTTCAGCAACTACACGACCTAGTACTCGAGTACCCAGGTTCTCGATCACGTCACCGCCTTGAATGAACGGAGTCATGACAAGACCAGACAACGTACCACAATCCGGCTCAGTGATGACCAAGTCTTGCGCAACGTCTACCAGACGACGAGTCAGGTAACCAGAGTTCGCTGTTTTCAGTGCTGTATCGGCCAAACCTTTACGCGCACCGTGTGTTGAAATGAAGTACTGAAGTACTGTCAAACCTTCACGGAAGTTCGCTTTAATTGGTGTCTCAATGATCGAACCATCCGGTTTCGCCATCAGACCACGCATACCAGCCAACTGACGAATCTGAGCTGCAGAACCACGGGCACCAGAGTCAGACATCATGTAGATGCTGTTGAATGATTTCTGTTTCTCGTCCTCACCCTGTTTGTTCTTAACAGTCGTGAATGACAAGTTATCCATCATCGCTTTCGCTACCTGGTCGTTTGTACGCGCCCAGATATCGACCACTTTGTTATAACGTTCGCCGGCAGTTACGAAACCTTGTTCGAACTGTTGTTCAATTTCACGAACTTCAGCTTCGGCTTTCCCGATAATCGCTTGTTTTTGTGGTGGAATGACCATGTCTTCCATACCAACAGAAACACCAGAACGAGTCGCTTGGCGGAAGCCAAGGTACATCAATTGGTCCGCGAAGATAACAGTGTCTTTCAGACCCAGTTTACGGTAGCAAGAGTTGATTAACTTAGAGATGTTCTTTTTAGTCATCTCAACGTTAATTTGCTGGAAGTCCATACCTTCAGGCACAACTTCCCAAAGCAGACAGCGACCAGGAGTTGTATCTACGATAATCGTTTGCTGTTCACGTTCGCCGTTTTCGTTGATCACGGTTTGGTGTACACGTGCTTTCACGCGAGCGTGCATATCTACCTGACCAGTCGCAAGCGCACGGTTCACTTCGTCAGTATCCGCGAACACCATGCCTTCACCTTTGGCATTTACTGCATCACGAGTGATGTAGTAAAGACCCAAGACAACGTCCTGAGACGGTACGATGATTGGCTCACCGTTCGCTGGAGACAGAATGTTGTTAGTCGACATCATTAACGCACGAGCTTCTAACTGAGCTTCAAGTGTTAATGGTACGTGTACCGCCATTTGGTCACCGTCGAAGTCGGCGTTGAACGCAGCACATACGAGTGGGTGAAGACGGATCGCTTTACCTTCAATCAGAATAGGTTCAAATGCTTGAAGACCTAGACGGTGAAGGGTCGGCGCACGGTTCAACATTACTGGATGCTGACGAATCACAGAGGCAAGAACATCCCAAACTTCTGGAGTTTCACGTTCAACCATTTTCTTCGCAGCTTTAATGGTTGTTGCTTGACCAGATGCTTGCAGCTTCGCAAAGATGAATGGCTTGAACAGTTCAAGCGCCATTTTCTTAGGAAGACCACATTGGTGTAAACGCAGGCTTGGACCTACGGTAATTACCGAACGACCAGAGTAATCGACACGTTTACCCAACAAGTTCTGACGGAAACGACCTTGTTTACCTTTGATCATATCTGCCAAAGATTTAAGCGGACGTTTGTTCGAACCTGTAATTGCACGACCACGACGACCGTTATCCAGCAATGCATCTACAGATTCTTGCAACATACGTTTTTCGTTACGTACGATGATATCTGGAGCCGCAAGGTCAAGAAGACGTTTCAAACGGTTGTTACGGTTGATCACACGACGGTAAAGGTCGTTCAGGTCAGAAGTCGCGAAACGACCACCTTCAAGTGGTACAAGCGGACGAAGATCTGGTGGAAGTACAGGAAGTACGTTCATCACCATCCATTCTGGCTTGTTGTTCGAATCGTTGAATGCTTCCATCAATTTCAGACGTTTAGAGGCTTTTTTAAGCTTAGTTTCTGAAGTTGTGTTAGGGATTTCTTCACGAAGACGCGCAATTTCAGCTTCAAGATCGATATCTTTAAGCAAGTCTTGAACCGCTTCTGCACCCATTTTCGCAGTGAATTCATCACCGTGTTCTTCTAACGCATTGAAGTATTCTTCATCGTTAAGAAGTTGGTATTTCTCAAATGGAGTCATACCTGGGTCAGTTACAACGTAAGATTCGAAATACAATACGCGTTCGATATCACGTAGCGTCATGTCTAATAAAAGACCGATACGGCTAGGCAATGATTTCAGGAACCAGATGTGTGCAACTGGAGAAGCCAGTTCGATGTGACCCATACGCTCACGACGAACTTTCGCAGTTGTTACTTCAACGCCACATTTTTCACAAATGACGCCTTTGTATTTCATACGCTTGTATTTACCACACAAGCATTCGTAATCTTTTACTGGACCAAAGATTTTGGCACAGAATAAACCGTCACGTTCTGGTTTGAACGTACGGTAGTTAATGGTTTCTGGCTTTTTAACTTCACCATGAGACCACGACTTAATCATTTCTGGTGACGCAAGACCAATACGGATACGATCAAACTCTACTGGAGCATGACCGTCGGAATCCGTCTTTTTGCGCATGATATCGAGCAAGTCTTTCAATTTTTTTCTCCGTGTGTCGAGGAGATTTTCACTTCCCGACTGGGTCACAAATATTGTTTTTTACTGAAATTCGGGAATCTCAAGAATCCCCCTAAATCCCCCTTTATAAAGGGGGGACTTTCTCCCCTCTTTCTTAAAGAGGGGTCGGGGGAGATTTCTTAGTCACCATTTTTCAGTTCAATGTTGATACCTAAAGAACGGATCTCTTTGGTCAATACGTTGAACGATTCAGGCATACCTGGGTCCATATAATGGTTACCATCTACAATGTTCTTATAGATACGGGTACGGCCTTCAACGTCATCCGACTTCACAGTAAGCATTTCTTGAAGCGTATATGCTGCACCGTATGCTTCCAGTGCCCAGACTTCCATCTCACCGAAACGCTGACCACCGAATTGTGCTTTACCACCAAGCGGCTGTTGCGTTACTAGAGAGTAAGAACCAGTAGAACGCGCATGCATCTTGTCGTCAACCAAGTGGTTCAGTTTCAGCATGTACATGTAACCTACAGTTACAGGACGGTCGAAACGTTCACCAGTACGGCCATCATACAATACAGTTTGACCCGTACGTGACAAGCCAGCAAGCTCAAGTAATTCTTTGATCTGACCTTCTTCAGCACCATCAAATACTGGAGTTGCCAGAGGAACACCTTTACGCAAGTTACCAGACAGTTTCAAGATTTCTTCATCAGTCAGGCTGTCAAGATCTTCTTGCTGACCGCCAACCTTATTATAAATCTTGTCTAGGAAATCACGCAGTTCAAGAACTGTACGCTGTTCTTTCAGCATCTTATCGATTTGATCGCCAAGACCTTTAGCAGCCATACCCAAGTGAGTTTCCAGAATCTGACCGACGTTCATACGTGATGGTACACCGAGCGGGTTCAGTACGATATCTACTGGTACACCATTGGCATCGTGCGGCATGTCTTCAACAGGCAGGATGTTAGAAACTACACCCTTGTTACCGTGACGACCCGCCATCTTATCACCAGGCTGGATACGACGTTTAACGGCCAGGTAAACCTTAACAACTTTCAATACGCCAGTTGTCAGTTCGTCACCTGTAGAAAGTTTGCGTTTTTTCTCAGCAAATTTCTCATCAATTTCAAGGCTCTTCTCTTTTAAGAACACTTGAATTTGAGTTAAACGTTCAGCAATTGCTTCATCACTTGGTTGGATATCAAGCAGATCAACCAGCTCTAAACCAGATAACAATTCTTCAGACAGTTTGTCACCGCGTTTAGTAGTACCGCCACCGTTAGATTCCTGACCTTTCAACAGACGGACAATACGTTCGCGTGCTGCTTCTTCGAAGATTTTGTATTCTTCTTTCAAGTCTTTACGGTAAGCATCCAGCTGAGCTTTTTCAATTGCCTGAGCACGTTCGTCTTTCTCAAGACCGTCACGTGTAAACACTTGAACGTCGATCACAGTACCTTTAGTACCCGATGGAACACGTAAAGAAGAGTCTTTTACGTCAGCCGCTTTTTCACCGAAGATTGCACGAAGCAGTTTTTCTTCAGGAGTTAACTGAGTTTCACCTTTAGGCGTTACTTTACCTACCAGGATGTCACCCGCGGTCACTTCAGCACCGATGTAAACGATACCTGACTCGTCCAGTTTAGAAAGCGCTGCTTCACCCACGTTCGGGATATCGGCAGTAATTTCTTCAGCACCCAGTTTGGTATCACGTGCAACACATGAAAGTTCCTGGATGTGAATAGACGTTAAACGGTCTTCTTGAAGAACACGCTCAGATAACAAGATAGAGTCTTCGTAGTTGTAACCGTTCCAAGTCATGAACGCTACACGCATGTTTTGACCCAATGCTAGCTCACCACCATCAGTTGATGGACCGTCAGCCAGAACGTCGCCACGACCTACTTTATCGCCCAGGTTCACAAGAACTTTCTGGTTGATACAAGTGTTCTGGTTAGAACGTGTGTATTTGATCAGGTTATAGATATCTACACCTGCTTCGCCTGCAACCATTTCGTCTTCGTTGACACGAATCACGACACGCGAAGCGTCAACAAATTCAATACGACCACCACGTTTCGCGATTACACATACACCAGAGTCATGTGCTACGTTCGCTTCCATACCGGTACCAACCAGTGGTTTGTCAGCGATTAACGTAGGAACAGCCTGACGTTGCATGTTCGAACCCATCAATGCACGGTTGGCGTCATCGTGCTCAAGGAACGGAATCAGTGATGCTGCTACAGATACAACCTGTTGAGCAGATACGTCCATATGCGTCACTTTTTCAGGAGGCATACGTACGAATTCACCTTGGTGACGTACAGAAACGAATTCTTCAGACAGGTTGCCGTCTTTATCTACTGCAGAGTCGGCCTGTGCAATCACAGTACCTACTTCTTCAATCGCAGACAGGTATTCAACGTCATCAGTTACGCGGCCATCAACCACTTTACGGTATGGAGTTTCCAGGAAACCGAAGTTGTTACATTTGGCGTAAACAGACAGAGAGTTGATCAAACCAATGTTTGGACCCTCAGGAGTCTCAATTGGACATACACGACCATAGTGAGTTTGATGTACGTCACGTACTTCGAAGCCCGCACGTTCACGAGTCAAACCACCAGGCCCAAGTGCTGATACACGACGCTTGTGGGTAATTTCAGATAACGGGTTGTTTTGGTCCATGAACTGAGACAACTGGCTTGAACCAAAGAATTCTTTGATTGCAGCAGCCACTGGCTTCGCATTGATCAGGTCTTGCGGAGACAGATTATCAGTTTCAGCTTGAGACAAACGTTCTTTAACAGCACGTTCTACACGAACCAGACCTACACGGAATTGGTTCTCAGTCATTTCACCCACAGAACGAACACGACGGTTACCCAAGTGGTCGATATCGTCGACTTCACCTTTACCGTTACGGATTTCTACTAATGTTTTTAATACATCAGTGATATCTTCATTCGAGAGAATGCCTTCAACTTCGCGTGACTTCTGATCAGTACCCACTTCGTAAGGACGACCCAAACGACGGTTGAACTTCATACGGCCGACTGGAGACAGATCATAACGCTCAGAAGAGAAGAACAGGTTGTTGAACAGGTTCTCAGCAGCTTCTTTTGTTGGTGGCTCACCTGGACGCATGACTTTGTAGATTTCTACAAGTGCTTCATCACGGCTTACTGTGGTATCAGCACGTAATGTATCCGCAATGAATGGACCACGGTCGATATCGTTAGTGAACAGGATGTTGAACTGTTTCACGCCGCCTTCTGCAATTTTCACCATAATTTCATGGCTTAGAACAGTATTGGCTGCAATCACATCACCATCTTTCAGTGGGATGTCTTCAGCAGTGATACGTTCGTACAGGTATTCATCAGGAACAGAAAGCTTCTCAAGACCAGATGCTTCCATTTGACGTACATGACGTGCGTTAATACGTTTACCTTGTTCAACAATGACTTTGCCGTCTTTGTCAGCAATGTCGAACTGTGCCATTTCGCCGCGCAGGCGCTCTGGAACAAGGTCAATCTGGTAGCTACCCATGTCCAGATACACAGGTACTTTCTCGTAGAACATGTCGAGAATTTGTTCGTTGGTATAACCCAGCGCACGAAGCACCACAGTCGCAAGCAATTTACGACGACGGTCAATACGTACGTAGACCAGGTCTTTGGCATCGAATTCAAAGTCTAACCATGAACCACGGTAAGGAATGATACGAGCCGAATAAAGGACTTTACCGCTTGAGTGAGTTTTGCCTTTATCGTGGTCAAAGAATACGCCCGGTGAACGGTGCAATTGCGATACGATTACACGCTCGGTACCGTTAATCACGAAAGTACCGTTGTCTGTCATAAGTGGCATTTCGCCCATGTAGACTTCTTGTTCACGTACGTCTTTGATTGATTTAGTTTCGCGATCTTTCAGGATCAAACGAATTTTTACGCGCATTGGTGCTGCATAAGTTGAGCCACGAAGGATACATTCGCGTACATCAAACTCAGGCTTACCAAGACTATACTCAACGAATTCTAAAGCAGCATTGCCAGAATAACTTTCAATAGGAAAAACTGAACGAAATGCGGCTTGGAGACCGATATCTTCGCGGTTTTTTGGTGATTTGCCATCTTGTAAGAATGTTCTGTACGAGTCGACTTGAATCGCGAGCAGGTACGGAGCATCCATGACGCTAGGCAATTTACCAAAATTCTTACGGATCCGTTTCTTTTCGGTATATGAGTATGCCATCTGGAGTCCTCGGAAAGTGTAAACCAAGCCCGCCTGCAGAACGGGCTCAGAAGGAATTACGCTGGCCGATATGGCCACCACTCTTTACAAATGCTGCAATTTTTAGTGGTATTAAAACGCTTAACAATATTTTTTTAATGAAAAATATTGGTAAGCGTTTGTTCATTATGTTTATTTTTAATTTGTATGAATTTTATATCATGCAAACAAAAATCGAGCCGATTATTGTAACGCAAAAAGGCTGATGACCCAAGAGCCATCAGCCAATTTTTGGAGCCGATTATAAAAAAACCGGCTCCTTTAAGAAATTACTTAAGAGTAACTGTAGCACCAGCTTCTTCAAGTTTTTTCTTAAGCTCTTCGCCTTCTTCTTTAGAAACGCCTTCTTTAAGAACTGTAGGTGCGCCTTCAACCATGTCTTTAGCTTCTTTCAAGCCAAGACCAGTCGCTTCACGAACTGCTTTAATTACAGCAACTTTGTTACCACCGAAAGAAGTCAACTCAACGTTGAATTCTGATTGTTCTTCAGCAGCAGCAGCAGCGCCAGGAGCAGCAGCAACAGCAACAGCAGCAGCAGATACGTTGAATTTCTCTTCGAAAGCAGAGATTAGTTCAACAAGTTCAAGAACAGTTTTTTCTGCAACTGCGTTTAGGATTTCTTCGTTAGTTAAAGCCATGAGAATAACTCCAAATGGAAATTGAATGGTGTGGAAATAAATTTAAGCTTATGCAGCTTCTGACTCGTTTTTCTCTTTGAGCGCAGTAATAAGGCGACCCAATTTCGAAATAGGAGCTTGAAGAACATTTGCAAGCATAGTAAGCGCTTTTTCTTGGTTCGGAAGGTTCGCGATTACGCTAACTTCAGCACCTTCGTAAACTTTGCCATCAAATGCAGCAGCTTTAAGTTCGAATGCTTTGTTAGTTTTTGCGAATTCTTCGAACAAGCGTGCAGCTGCACCCATGTCGTCTTCAGAAGTCGAGAAAGCTAAGATTGTTGGGCCAACAAGGCTGTCGTTCAAGATATTGAATTGAGTATCTTGAAGAGCGCGTTTAGCCAGAGTGTTACGCACGATACGTGTTTTAACACCTAGTTTACGAGCTTCAACACGAAGAGCAGTTAATTGCTCAACTGTTAAACCTTGGTAGTCAGCAACAACAGCGGCAAATGCAGTAGAAGCAATTTCACTTACTTCAGCTACGATCTGTTTTTTGCCTTCAATAAGAAGAGCCATTGTAAAACCTCCTAACGGTGATTTATGTGCCTGATCACAAGCACACTCCCAATTCGTGAATTCATCTCTGAAATCACACGCGGAGGATGAACAAATCACACCACCGCGTCTACGCAGGCTGGAGTATTAAGAGGAAAGCATAAAACTCCCCTCGCCTGAGGTCTTTGACGCTGATAAATTTACATTTATCAATTCAAAGTCTGCCTAAGTTCGCAAGTAGTCCGAAACCGGTTTCTTCTTGCGTAAGTTTTAAAGCAGTGCTTTAAAACTTACTCAGGGCTTTAAAATTCTGTATAAGTTTATAACTTATTTAGAAACGTTTGCTACATCAACGATCAGACCAGGACCCATAGTAGAGCTTAGAGTGATCTTTTGAATGTAAACACCTTTAGAAGTAGCAGGTTTTGCTTTCTTAAGGTCAGCTACAAGAGCTTCAACGTTTTGACGAACAGCTTCAGCAGAGAAACCTACTTGACCGATCGCAGCGTGGATAATACCTGCTTTGTCTACACGGTAACGCGCTTGACCAGCTTTTGCATTTTTAACTGCAGTTGCTACGTCAGGAGTTACAGTACCTACTTTAGGGTTTGGCATTAAGCCACGTGGACCAAGAATCGTACCCAGTTTACCAACAACACGCATTGCATCAGGAGCAGCAATCACTACGTCGAAGTCAAGGTTTCCGCCTTGGATGCTTTCAGCAAGATCATCGAAACCAACAACGTCTGCACCAGCTTCTTTCGCAGCTTCAGCAGCAGCGCCTTGAGCAAATACAGCTACGCGTACAGTTTTACCAGTACCTGCAGGAAGAGTAGTCGCGCCACGAACAACCTGATCAGATTTACGAGGGTCAACACCCAGGTTTACAGCGATGTCCAAAGATTCTTTGAATTTCGCAGCTGGAAGGCTAGTAAGAACTTCTACAGCTTCTTCTAAAGTGTAAACTTTCTGTGCTTCTACAGCAGCAGCAATGGCTTTTTGACGTTTAGTTAACTTTGCCATGTCTTATAGCTCCACTTCCAAGCCCATAGAACGTGCAGAACCAGCGATGGTACGTACACGCGCGTCTAAATCAGCACCAGTTAAGTCTGGTTCTTTAGTAGTCGCGATTTCTTCCAATTGAGCACGAGTCAACTTACCAACTTTAGTTTTGTTAGGTACAGAAGAACCCTTTTGGATACCAGCAGCTTTCTTAAGAAGAACAGCAGCAGGTGGAGTTTTCATGATGAATGTGAACGACTTGTCGTTGTACACAGTGATCACGACTGGAATTGGTAGACCAGCTTCAACTTTTTGTGTCGCAGCATTGAATTCTTTACAGAATGCCATGATGTTAACACCACGTTGACCTAGTGCAGGACCAATCGGTGGAGATGGATTCGCTTTACCAGCTGGAACTTGCAGCTTGATATAGCCGTCAATCTTCTTAGCCATTTCAAATTACCTCTGGGTGCAAACGCCGCTAGGCTCCCCAATGATTTCAAGTAACGATACCGTTACAACAACAATGCCTGATTTGCACGCAAATCAGGCGTTTTCAACCCGAACAAATTAAACTGTTTTTTCGACTTGGCGAAATTCCAGTTCAACCTGAGTTGGTCGGTTAAATACGTTAATCGTCAGCGTTAAGCGTGACTTGTCGTAAAGCACTTCTTCCACCACACCTTTAAAGTCAGTGAATGGACCGTCAATTACGAGTAATTCTTCGCCTGGTTCAAACATGGTCTTAGGACGCGGTGCTTCACCAGTATTGCGTACACGTGCAAGGATTGCATCAGCTTCTTTTTGCGTAATTGGAGCCGGTTTTTCAGCCGTACCACCAATAAAACCAAGCACTTTTGGACACTCTTTCACGATGTGCCAAGTGTCATCGTTCATTTCCATTTCGACTAATACATAGCCAGGAAAGAACTTACGCTCTGATTTACGCTTCTTGCCATCCTTCATTTCTACCACTTCTTCGGTAGGAACAAGGACTTCACCAAAGCTATCGGCAACAGCGCTACGCTGGATTCGATCATTAAGCGAACGCATCACTTGTTTTTCATAACCTGAATAGGCATGAATAATGTACCAACGTTTCATAGCTCTCTTACCCGATAATAAACTTCATTAACCAGCCTAAAACATAGTCAAAGCACCATAGAACAATGGCTGCAATCACTACAACAGCAAGGACTTGCCAAGATGTGGTCACAGTTTCTTGTTTGGTAGGCCAGGTCACTCGACGTAACTCGATTCGTGCATCCTTAAGAAGACGAACAAAGCCTTTGCCTTGATGGGTGGCGTATAATAAACCGAATGCCACAACGATACAAGCCAAAATTACCCCAACGCGCACCCAAATATCATTCGCAGGCGCCCAGTATGCAGGTAAATATTGGTTTACCATCATAGCACCGACCAATAAAATCAAGGCGATAACCCATAGAACAATGTCTAATGGAGAACCAGAACTTACATCTACAGCAGGATTATTTCTTTGAGGAATTGCCGCTTCGCTTAATGCGTCGCGTGATTTATCATTCGACATTTTTGTACTCGTCGTAGGTTTCGCGACTTATTATATGACCAGTTTTGCCGACATCAAGCGTCTTTTGAAAAAAACTTGGCAGGCCAGGAGGGACTCGAACCCCCAACATTCGGTTTTGGAGACCGACGCTCTACCAATTGAACTACTGGCCTGTAGATAAACTGGAGCCGAAACTCCAGCTTATTTTCTATTCTATGATTATGCAGTTACTTTAGCAACTACACCAGCACCAACCGTACGACCACCTTCACGGATCGCAAAACGTAGACCTGGGTCCATTGCGATTGGGTGGATTAGTTCTACTGACATTTCTACGTTGTCACCAGGCATAACCATTTCAACGCCTTCTTTCAAAGAAATCGCGCCAGTTACGTCAGTTGTACGGAAGTAGAACTGTGGACGGTAACCATTCAGGAATGGAGTGTGACGACCACCTTCGTCTTTAGAAAGTACGTATACTTCTGCATCGAATTTAGTGTGCGGTTTGATAGAACCTGGTTTAGCAAGTACTTGACCACGTTGTACGTCTTCACGTTTAGTACCACGAAGCAAGATACCACAGTTCTCACCAGCACGACCTTCGTCAAGAAGTTTACGGAACATTTCAACGCCAGTTACAGTAGTCTTAACTGTGTCTTTGATACCCACGATTTCAACTTCTTCACCAACTTTGATGACACCAGTTTCTACACGGCCAGTTACTACTGTACCACGACCAGAAATTGAGAATACGTCTTCGATTGGCATCAAGAATGCTTGGTCGATTGCACGTTCTGGTTCTGGAATGTAAGAGTCAAGCGCTTCAACAAGAGCTACAACTGCATCTTCACCGTATTGACCAGCTTCACCGTTCAGTGCAGCAAGTGCTGAACCACGGATTACAGGAGTGTCATCACCTGGGAAGTCGTAAGTAGAAAGAAGTTCACGAACTTCCATTTCAACCAGTTCAAGAAGCTCTTCGTCGTCTACAAGGTCGCATTTGTTCAAGAATACAACGATGTAAGGTACACCTACCTGACGAGAAAGCAGGATGTGTTCACGAGTTTGTGGCATTGGACCGTCAGTCGCAGCACATACAAGGATCGCGCCGTCCATCTGAGCAGCACCAGTAATCATGTTTTTAACATAATCGGCGTGGCCCGGGCAGTCTACGTGAGCGTAGTGACGAGTTGGAGAATCGTATTCTACGTGTGAAGTATTAATTGTAATACCACGTGCTTTTTCTTCTGGTGCAGAGTCGATTGCAGCGTAGTCTTTCGCTTCACCACCGAATTTTTTAGCACATACAGTTGCAATCGCAGCTGTTAAAGTTGTTTTACCATGGTCAACGTGACCGATTGTGCCCACGTTAACGTGTGGCTTATTACGTTCAAACTTAGCCTTAGCCATGTTAATCTTCCTCGTTTACGTCGAACACAATTCTGAGTAAAACCCAGCTCCGACATATCGTTTAAAAAAAACCAAACACCAAATACTTGAAAAGCAGACTAAATAGCCTGCTTTTGAAATATTTTTGCAACCACGTTGCCAAACTGTAATCTGGAGCTCTTATCGAGATTTGAACTCGAGACCTCTCCCTTACCAAGGGAGTGCTCTACCACTGAGCTATAAGAGCAAATATTAGCACTTCAAACAATGGAGCGGGAGACGAGGATCGAACTCGCGACATGCAGCTTGGAAGGCTGCCGCTCTACCAACTGAGCTACTCCCGCACGATGTTGGTACTTACCACTTTGAAGTCTTAAAATTGGTGGTGAGGGAAGGATTCGAACCTTCGAAACTTTCGTAGCGGAGTTACAGTCCGCCCCCTTTGACCGCTCGGGAACCTCACCATTTTTACACTTACATCAGTGTCGTTCTTTACTTCGCACTCCAAACTCTCTAAGATGGTGCCGGCACACGGATTCGAACTGTGGACCTACTGATTACAAGTCAGTTGCTCTACCAACTGAGCTATGCCGGCGTTTCTTAGTGTTTCGTACGTTTCGTATCGGAACGGTGTGCAGTTTAGCAAAACTCAGAATCCATGCAAGTGTTTTTTTCAAAAAAAACGCCAAAAACTCACAAAATCAATCCGTTTGATGATAATTCAACCGCTTTGATCACTGCGCGAGCTTTTATTTGGGTTTCATTCCATTCTGACTCAGGATTTGAGTCCGCAACCAGCCCTGCTCCGGCCTGAACATAGACCTTATTTTCACGAATCACGCAGGTACGAATCGCGATCGACATGTCCATTTCGCCATGCCAGCCTAAATAACCAACAGCGCCGCCAAAAATTCCGCGTTTCACTGGCTCAACTTCGTCAATAATTTCCATAGCACGGATTTTTGGTGCACCAGAAAGTGTTCCAGCCGGGAAAGTTGCCTTAAAAACATCCAGCGCATCCACATCATCCCGCACTTCACCTTGTACATTCGACACAATGTGCATCACATGCGAGTAACGTTCGATCACCATTTGATCAGTGACTTGCACTTTACCGATTTTGGATACTCGACCGACATCATTTCGGCCTAAGTCAATCAGCATTAAGTGCTCGGCAATTTCTTTTTCATCAGACAGTAAATCTTTTTCCAGTGCCAGATCTTCTTCCTTGGTCTTGCCACGTGGACGCGTACCCGCCAGTGGACGAACAGTCGCAATGCCATTTTCCAGACGTGACAGAATTTCAGGTGAAGAGCCGACAATATGGAACGGCGTATTGTCTTCTAGGGTCTGCCCTTGCACGAGGAACAGGTAAGGTGATGGATTAAGATGACGTAATGCGCGATAGACCTGTAAAGGCTCACCATCGAAATCAGAAACCATACGATGACCCGGCACGACCTGCATCACATCTCCGGCACGAATGTACTCTTTTACCTTTTCAATAGAGGCAATAAAGTTGTCATGTCCAGTTAAAGACTCAAAGTGCGGTGCTGTATGTTTTTCTGCTTTCAGGCTCACTGGTGTTGCCAGAATATTTTCCAGCTCATCCAGCTGCTGCTGCGCTTTCTCATAAGCTGCCTGATCCGCTGCATCGGCATGGACAATCAGGAACAGGGTATCTTTCAGATTATCGAATACGATGACGGTTTTGGACAGCATCATCCAGATATCTGGCAAGCCTACCGGATCAGCTTCAGGCACATTTTTTAGCTTAGGTTCGATATAACGTACTGAGTCATAACCAAAGTAACCGACAAGACCACCGGTAAAGCTTGGTAAGGCTGGAAGTTCTGCCTGGGTCGGTACTTTAAACTGTGCCTGAAAGTCACGGATATACTGGAATGGATCGGCACAGTGCTGTTTTTCAATAGAGCCATCTGGATGCTGAACAGTCAGTTCACCCGCATTACAGGAGAATACAGTCGATTCACCCAGGCCGATAATTGAATAGCGCGCCCAGTTTTCTCCCCCTTCCACAGATTCGAACAGATAAGCCTGTTGGTGCTGTTTTAGACGGGCAAAGATAGATAAAGGAGTATCAGTATCAGCCAGGCGCTGGCGGTATACAGGAATCAGGTTGTAGCCTTGAGATGCAAGTTGCTGGAATTGAGCTGAAGTTGTCATTCGGTTTTTCTCTTTAAATTAGGGTTACTCAGTATGGAAATGGAATTGGACTGAGCGACGCCATCGAAAAACCTTACAACTATTCATCTTATTTCCTTCGTACCCTATTTAAGCAAGTAACTCACGTAGATCATCGACAATTTCTTGAGGATCACAGTCTGCTATATTTTCACCATGATTATAGCCATAGCTGACTACAATACAATCTATACCCGCACGGCGTGCAGCTTCAATGTCATTGACCGAATCACCAATCATCAGTATCTGATCTTTGGTCACGCCATAATGTTCTACACAATGCAACAACTGACGCGGATCTGGCTTACGCTCGGTAAAGCGATCACCACCAATCGTGTCATCAAAGTATTGCGCCATTTCCAGAATATCCAGAATACTGCGTGCCGGTTCTTCTGGTTTATTGGTCACACAGATCAGTTTTTTATCGTTAGCCTTACCCCATTCCAGAAACTCGATAATTCCGTCAAATGGCTTGGTATCTACACAAGGATCGGCATTATAAATTTCCAGGAACGTCGCAAGTAATTCCTGATGCTGGGCAGGTAATACTTCTCCCACCAAATGCTGGAGTACGCTTTCACAGAACTTGGACGTTCCTTTACCGATCCACACCCGTACCTGCTCCTCAGTCACCAGGGGTAGCTGCAAGACATTCAGGCTCATATTCATGGCTCGATACAGATCATGGGCTGAATCCACCAAGGTACCATCCAGATCGAATAAAATCAGCTTACGTTGTTCCAATTGTGCAATTGACATCCTGCCCCTCATTTTCTTTATTTGCAGCCATAAAAAAGGCATGCGTGATGCATGCCTCGATTGTAACCAATCATGGGCTTATTTAAACAACACCCAAGCGATAATCGCCAAAATAATCAGAACGATTAGTGAAATCAGTCCAATAGATGCATTTTTCTGTGCTTCTTTTTCCTGCTCTACACGAGAAACAGGCTGTTCCACCGGAATTGGTGCGGGTTCTGGCTTAACCGAGCTCAGGTCTACCCCTTCAGCAATAGGCGCAGGTTTTGGAATACCAACATTGGTCGGCATACCATCACGGGTCAAGTTGACTGAAGCATCACGCTCTCTCAATTCTGGAATGCCCTGCTCATTCATCTGCTGGGCAGGAGTTTTCTCGACCGTTTCGATCTCTTCAACCACTTGCTCTGCTGTTTCTTCAACTTCTGGCGCCACTTCAACAGGCGCTACAGGTTCAAGAACCAGGAATTTCAAGCTGGCAAACTGGACTACATCGTCTTGTTTTAATCGCGTTTCCTGCTCAATACGCAAGTCATTCACAAAAGTGCCATTAGATGAGCCTAGATCCTGTAACCACAGTGCATCGTCTTTCAGCAGAAAAGCAGCATGTTTACGCGAGATTTCCGCAGCCTGCAGCACAATATCAGCCGCCTGGTGACGCCCCACAAGCATGTCACGGTCAATCGCTATTTCCTGTCCGGTCAAATCATCGGTAATTGCCTGTATTTTCCAAGTCATGAAATCTACTTCTCTATTCTCTTTGACATTATCATAACATGCCGTATGCAAATGCGAATGGTCTAGTTTTTTGGTCTAAGTGTGGTTGTTGTAACGGTATTTCTACTTTTTTCAACCTGCTGGACTGGCTGCTGTACCACTTGTCGCTGAATCCCCGGCTCAATTGCTGCCGGTGTAGCTACTGCTGTAGCTGACGGCGTTGGTGCTGGGGCACTTGGGACATTCTGGTAGGTCGAATTCGTCAGTGGTGTCTTGGAAACTGGAATACGCTGTTGATACACATCTTCAACACTTTCCGGTAGCTTGGCAAAATTACCGTCTGAATCGAGTGCCAATTGCAGGCTATAGAGTTGACCATAACGTTGTTGGGCCAGTTTACGTACTTCATTTTTATCCCCCACAATCGTTGGATGGATAAAGATCAATAAGTTACGTTTCTGATTAGACTTACCTTCAGCGCGGAATAAGCGCCCTATACCCGGAATCGCTCCCAGACCTGGAACAGCCTGACGTCCATAACTGGTATTGTCCGAAATCAAGCCACCTAATACGATCGTTTGCCCATGTTCTGCCAGAATCGAGGTTTTAATCGCACGTTTGCTGGTGACCAGATCTTGCGCTTGGCCTTTATTGGCTTTTACATCTGAGACTTCCTGCTCAACTTCCAGACGTACCGTACCATCTTCACCAATGTGCGGTACGACTTTTAAAGTTACGCCGACATCTTTACGCTCAATGGTGGTATAAGGATTGGCAACACCTGAGCCTCCAGTTGCAACAGAACCCGTCACAAAGGGTACGTTTTCACCGACAACGATGTAAGCCTCTTCATTGTCCATGGTCACAATCGACGGCGTAGATAACAGGTTAGACTTGGTCATTTCTTTTAAGGCCTGAATCATCGCGCCGTATAAACGGCGTGAACCATCACTGCCTTCACGGTAATCACCAATCACCAGTGAACTGCCTGCACCGACAGTACTCGCCGCACCTGCACCACCGCCAGTCAGATAACCTGCTGCAATATTTTTCAGACTGGTGCCAAAATTATCAAAATTGATCAGACCAATTCCGCTGCTAATATCACCTAAGGCCCATTGCACACCCAGCTGATCTGCATCTGTCCCTTCTACTTCAATAATTGCAGCTTCAATCAGAACCTGTTGACGGCGTACATCTAACTGACCAATGGCAGATTCGATTTCACGCATCAGTTGCGGGTCAGCCTTGACCACCAATGAATTTTGTGTGGCATCTGCAATGATGCTGACGCCATTGGCATTAAAGCTGCTAATCCCGCCTTGCTCGGTTTTCATGCCAGTATTGAGCTGAATATTGGATGCGGTTGAGCTGTTTGAGTTAGTAGTACTGTTGGTATTCAGGTTATTAGTCGAATTATATGAAGACGAGCTGGAAGAAGAATTATCCAAACCAGTATTGACTGCCTGCCCTGTCACTAACCCCTGCAAAATTTCCGAAAGATTCTTGGCACTGGCATATTTCAAACGGAAGACTTTTAAGCCCCCCAGACGGTCTGCTGCAGGCACATCCAGTGTTTCAATAATCTGACGAATGCGTTTGCGTGTCGCTGGATCCCCTTTAATCAGAATACGGTTGGTACGCACATCTGCCATGACCCGTACCCGTGAACCACGCAGATCTTTAGCTGCACCTGTCGCTGCCATTGAATCAATCAGCTCGATCATTTCTTCGGCCTGACTGGATTGCAGGCTAATGGCTTCAATATCATTCTGGCCCGTGCCATCCAGATTACGGATGATGGTTTCCAGCTGATAGATATTAGTGGCTCGGTCCGACACAATCAGTGCATTGGTACCTGGAACGGCAGCCAAATGGGCAAACTGTGGCATCAACGGACGCAGGGCTGGAATCAGGTCATTCGGATTGGTATTTTCCAGCCAGATCACGCGAGTGACAATCTGGTCACCAGTCGCACGATGACGAGCATCATAGGGAATCCCGGAGCTTTTAACATTGCTGTCTGGTACCAGCTTGATGGTATTTCCTGAAGGAATGGCCACTACACCATTGACATTCAAGACCCCTAAAAACAGGTCATAAACTTCGTTTTTATTCAGTGGCTTGTTGGAAATGACCGTGACATTACCTCGAACCCGAGGATCTACCGCAAAATTTTTACCGGTAATATCCGCCACTTCATTAATGAAGGCGGTTAAGTCTGCATCCCGGAGATTGATTTTCCAGGTTTGCGCATAACTTGCCGTACTGACCATAGCAACCAATGGTGCGGCCACACAGAATGCCCATGCTGATCGATTATTATTAAATAAAGCCATAAACTTTTGTGTTTCCTAACCCTATGCGTGATGACACATCACTTCAAATCCTGTTGTATGGTCATCACCTGATCACCACGTTTTATTTCGAGTTTGACCTGACCGTCACGTCGAGCCTGTTCCAGTAATTGTGCTTCGGTTTGTCCCTGTGACAGGGTCTGACCATTCAAAGACAAAATCCGGTCTCCCGGTCTTAATCCCAAGCGATTACGTAGTGCAGCCGGTGTCCGTGAAGTGACTTCATAACCACCATCTGCTGCACTTACCCCCATATTCTGTAAGTACTGGTCCTTATTTTCCTGCATCTGCTGGATGGCCCGATTGATTTCACTCTGTGGTGAAGGTTGTTCAGGCATACCACTTTCCGTATGTATCGGAGGTATTGAATTTGAAGATGTTGAGGTATCTGGCACGATTGGCTGGTTTAAACCATTTTCCAGTCCTTTAAACAGGATTTCTTGGGTAGCACCGCTTGATTTACGCAAAATCACCCGATCCCAATACACTTCAGCCAGCGTAAAACCGCTATTCCCTAATACCTCTCCGACCCGATAACGGTCAGACTGGTCATTAATTTTCAAGACTGCTGAAGAGTTATAGCTTGGGCTCGCCACCACAACTCCCTGCAAGACAATATTGGCAGTTTCAGCAGTATTCGTTGCGTAAGTATTTTCCTGAAATAGTGAAAAGGCACTAATGTTCGGCACTTGAGCCTGTTGTGATCCCAGTTCTACCTGATCAATCTGCATCGCTTGTGGTGGAGCCACCAGAAGCCAGAATAAAGCAGCCAATTTCCAGCATAGATACAGAATCAGCAGAAACAGTAAAATTGGAGCAATACGCTCTGTCTGTTTCAGATCAATGTTTTTAAAATAATCGAGTGGGCTTGCCATTAGTTAAAGCCCCCCATCAAAGGCTGACGGGTACTAATCACATAAGTATCCAGCCCAGCTTTACCGGTATAAGAAGGAGCATTAAGTAAAAAGCGTTGTGTCAGCTGAATATCCAGCATTAAGGTTGGATCCAGTTTAATATTCAACATACGTTGATCACGATTGTCACGTACATCCAGCAGCAGCTGCCCATTCTCATCGGATAACTGACCACTCAGAACCGGTACATTCATGCGCTCCTGACGCTGAGCAAACGTGTAAATCAGTTCACCACCGCTCCATTGCATCTGACCGTCTACATGACTAAAGCCTTGCTCTTTTTTATATTTAAAATCGAGTTCTTTAAACTGAATCGGGTTGGTAGGCCACTGCCAGTCAGCAATCTTCTTTAAAGTTTCAGGTGCAAGCTGTCCCTCAAGATTTTTGACGGTTAAAGTTTTATTCAGACCATAGCCCATCACACCCGAAAGCTGGGTATTACCGCTATGCAGATCAATATTTGCCCCTAATCTCAGCAACAACAGGTCCAAAGGACGAACCTGCCAGTTCAGACTTCCCCGAAGATTACCTTTTTTCCAGTCCGCACTTCCCTGCCAGATATTCCCGCTTACATTATGTAAGACCTGATTATTCTTATAAAATTTTGAAATTAACCAAGCTGCAGGAACTTGCAGAATTACAAAGACAAAAAAGGCTAGAATTGCAAATATCAACCATTTTAATGTTTTCGGCTTATTGCTCATCCCGCCACGACCAACCTATCCAATCGAAACCCCTAAATTTATAGTTTTGTCATTTTATAATCACATTATGCACACTTTTTCTCTGACGCCAATTCATAGGCATAAAAAAACCAAGCAGGATGTGCTTGGCTGATCAATCACAGGCCGTATGCATAACAGCCTGATGATGAATAATGCGGCAGAAGGATTAGATCACGAAATCTTCCAGTTTTGCGCCTTTCTCTAATTCAGCAACTAACCAGCGTGGCTGTTTACCGCGACCAGTCCAGGTGTCTTCCGGATTGCTTTTACTGCGATAACGTGGCTCTACAGACTTACGTGCAGTTTTTTTACGTTTAGAAGCACCAAATTCAAGAAGCTGTTCAATCGTTAAGCCTACTTTGTCGGCAATATCCAATACCTGATGATAAGCATCTTCAATTTCCTGATCTTTTTTCAAAGCAATTAAAGACTCAGCTTCTGCTTGTAAACGTTTTAACTCTTCAACTGATAAATTTGTAATGTCTGGCATCATGTTCTCCAATAAATAGCATTATTTCTTTTAATAAATAACGAACCCATCATATTTATATTAAGTGTAATATTCAATATAAAATTTTAAATGTATAACAATAAACTTAAGGGCCATTACAAAATTAATCATTAAATCAGAGATAAAAACTCTAATATTAAATTTCATGTTGTACAGTTAATTCTAGCGATTTTATTTTTTCTCGAATATGTTCAGGTATTTCAGTTTTCTGCATATTTTTATTTAAACATACAATGACTGCTTCTGAAGTGGCCACGATACTTTGCTGCTGTTCACTCCATAATAAATAATGCATTCTGACTGCACTATTCCGAATTTCATCAATTCGTGCCGCCACTTTTAATTGATCTGGATAAACTACAGGTTTTAAATAACGGCATTGATTTGAAGCCACTACTGTTAAAATATCTTCATCAAAAATATTTAATTTACCCAAATAAGCCAAACGGGCACTTTCTATATAACGGTAATACATGGCATTATTAACATGCCCAAACGCATCCATGTCTCCCCATGCAACAGTTTGCGAATAAATCACCGGATATTGTTGTAATTCTGACATTATTTCCTCAAATTCTGATTTCAATAAAATGAACATTCGATTCAAATACGGCATTTAACTGCTGTATTAAATCCTCTCTTCCCTGCAATACAGATTTAATTCTCAAATAGCTCATGCGGATGTCATCTGGATAGAGATCCAGCAATTGCTGAGCTTCTTCTACCCGGCCAGTCGCCTGTAGAATATGCCATTTGGCAAAACTTAATATTGGCAGTGCAGTATATTTTGCATCCCAAACTGAGATCTGCTGCTCAATATCTGCATAATCTGGAAACTGCTTTAATAACTGCTGCTGGAACCATAAATAAAATACATCCTGATTAAATTGGAGTTCCAGTAAATGTTTAGCAAGGCTTTCATGCTCAACGCTCATTTCCGGCATTCTAAATAATAGTTTCAACCATAATAGCTTGACTTCATAGTCACGATTAAATATGCCCTGTTTTAAATCCAGATAACGTTGTTTTAAATATTCCAAATCATCTTCAGTAGCTTGATCATAAGCTATTAATAATTGCTGCAGCCATATTTTTTTTACTTCTTGGTCTAAATGCCCATATTTGGTTGAACGTAAATATAACCAGGGAAACTGTAAGGCAAATTGCCCCCATAAAGCATTTAAACGCTGCTCATAAGCGGTTTTGACTCGTCTTAACCAGGGAGATAACTCATGTTGATTTAAAAATTCTAGGTGAGTTAATGCCTGCTGACCATCCTGCTGCGATAAATAGATTTCAATCCGCTGTAATTCTGCCAGTTCAAATGCCATGGGATTGGACTGATTTAAACTACTTAATGCTTCGCTATATTGTTGCTGTCCCCAGGATAATCGGGCATCAATAATATACTTGAGCAATCCCGACTGATTAAAAGACTGCTGGATAAAATCCCGTTGATCTTGTGCAGCATTTAATAACCAAACTACGGCTAACTGCTCATAAGGATGCAAGCGGGCAAAGCTGAATACCGTTTCATGTTTACGCTGTTTAAAGCTGAGATAACGCTTGGTCGCATACCACAGCATATGCATCAGAAAGCTGATTACGATAAGCAAGCCCACCAGGAACCAGAAAGTGGTCTGGATTTGTAGTCCGCGCCAATACAGATAGACATAGCCCGCACCATAACCATAGCTCAGTACGCTCAAGATCGCTAAGCCCAGCAAACCAACCAGTAAATAAGCAAGTAAAATCTGTTTCATAAGCAATTAACCGATCAGGGTACGCGTATTGAGCTGAGGAGTAGGCGTTTGAGGTGCTGCCTTAATTTGCTCCAGTCGTTGAATCCATTGTTTGCTTTGCGCATCCGGAAGTTGAGCCAATACCTCGATCACACTTTTCAGGGCTTGCTGGAAAGCTACCTGCTGTCCTTGCTGCACACTATTTTCTGCAATCAGTAAACGCAGCTGAGCTTCTTTTAAGACCAGATTACGCTGCATTAAGACTGCACTCGGTTTCTCGACTGATTCAATCTGAATCCAGCGCTGCCAAAATGAGCTTTGGGCTGTAGCGCGGTGCTGATGCTGCACCTGGATTTCCTTTTCCATCTCAATATCAATCTGTTGCAGTAATTCTTTTAATTTATTCTGTTGTACTAAACGATTGTTGATGAACTGCTTAAGGACTTCCCGATCCTTGTCAATCGCCTGATTCAGGCTACCCAGAAGAGCAGGTGCCAGTTCTAGATGTTCAAGCTGATTGGATAATTGATTCAACTTTTCCATAGCCATTGCATATTGTTGCTGCTGCAAGGCAAACTCAACCAGATCCAGATATTGCTCGACCAAAGGCAGATCATCCTGCAAATCAGCCCTAGGAGTATCCTGAACTGTCCCCTTGTTCGGTGTTTCAGGGCTTAACGCTTGGCCCGTAGCAACTTGACGTTTTAAGGCCACCATCTGATCATTCAGATTGGCATTCTGCTGTTGCAGTTGCTTCAAATTCTGGGTCAATTCAGTCTGTGCTGAATTTAAGCCAAACAGGTCATAGCTCAGCTTGGCAATCCACGCCAAGCTCAAGATGAAAAAAACAATAAATAATTTTTTCATGCGTTTCCTAGTACATCAGTAGCTGCTGCAAAATCGTCGATCCGCTTAAGTCCTCTAACTGAGCGAATTGAAAACCAGCCTGATGTTGCTGTTGATATTCCCCAAGCATGGCAGCCAAACGCGGCCCCAAAACCAAATACAATGCCCGATTAATGAGATGCGGATACGGCTGCATCAAGGCTAGCCAGTTAAGCCAGCTCGCTTCACTGCTGACCAAGACTGCATAACGGGGATTAGCTTCAAGGCTCGTCAAATGTTTAACTAATATCTCGGAAGTCACTGGCGGACACTGACGATCATATAAAATGAAATTCAATATATGAATTTGCTGATCCTTTAAATGCTGCATCATAAATTGACGCCCACCTTCACCTCGCCAAAAGGCGACAGTTGATCCGGTAGCTAATTGCTGTAGCATAGGCAATTGCAGCATCCCTTCCGAAGTCTCCACATCAGGCACATAACTCTGGATACCGTAGCTTGCTAAAGCCCGCTCGGTAGCTTTACCCACAGCGACCCACTGGACACTTCCAAGATCATGCAATGATAGGCCTGCCTGCTGCAAATATTGCATGCCAATTTGGGCAGCGGTCGGACTCACTACGACAATCAGTTTTGCTTGGGGTAGCTGCCTAAATAAACTGGCTAGCTCATCCGTATAAGGCTGCTGTACCAGTTCTAGCAAGGGCAACTCTATCACCGGAATTTGCGCTGTCTGTAGAGCTTGCGTTAAATTTGCAGCACGATCACTCGGACGGGTATTAATGAACAACATTATTTTGAATAAAGGGCTTTCAGTAACTCGCCTGCACCCTGATCTAGTAGATCTTTGGCCAGCTGCACGCCCAATTGCTCTGCATCTGCCATGGTTCCACTTTGCTGTGCGCGTAGCAAAGTTGCGCCATCTACGCTACCGACCCGGCCTTCAATCGAAATGACACCTTCATTTAAAGTGGCATAGCCTGCGATTGGCACCTGACAGCCACCTTCCAGATAGGCATTAAAGGCACGTTCGGCACGGACACAGGCATCAGTTTCTACATGTAACAGAGACTGGATTAAATCTAATACCGCTTGATCTCCACTCCGGCATTCCAGGCCCAGTGCACCCTGTCCTACTGCGGGTAAACTTACTTCAGGCACAATACTATGACGAATACGATCTGCAAGGCCCAAGCGTTTTAAACCGGCACTGGCCAGGATGATTGCATCATACTGACCTGCATCCAGTTTGGATAAGCGTGTACCAACATTACCGCGTAAATCGATAATCTCAAGGTCCGGACGCTGTTTTAAAATCTGGGTTTTACGGCGCAAGCTGGAAGTTCCAACTTTGGCACCTTGAGGCAATTCGTCAAAACTGGCATAAGTATTTGAGACAAAAGCATCCAGTGGATCTTCACGTTCACAGATGACTGCCAAAGATAAGCCTTCAGGCAAAGCCATTGGCACATCTTTCATTGAATGGACTGCCAGATCAGCACGACCATCTAGTAAGGCTGCTTCTAATTCTTTTACAAATAAGCCCTTACCGCCAATTTTAGCCAATGGCGTATCAAGAATTTTATCACCCTGTGTAACAAAAGTGACTAACTCGACCTGAAGTCCAGCATGCAGGTCCTGTAAGCGTGCACGGATATGTTCCGCCTGCCAGAGCGCAAGTGGACTTTGTCGAGTAGCAATTTTTAGGGTCTTCATAAATTTCAATAAACAGTCAATGAGAACAATAGTCTAAACTTAACCTGCTCACTTGAAAATGCAAGCGAATTTATACAAGTTTCAATACTGGTCCAGACGAACTCATTGATCCGTTTAGAGTTTCTGAATCCGTTCCCGCAAGAATGGCAAATGACGCCGGCTGACCGCCAGACGCTCTTCCAGTTCACGACAACGCACCTGATACTGGCCGGAACTCACCACTTCCAAGCCTTCCAGATAGTGAACCGAAACCAGTGCATTACGGTGAATCCTGATGAACTGATGTCCAAACTCCTGTTCCAACTCCTTCAGGGTTTCATCAATCAGGACACTGCCGTTTTTATGGCGTACGGTCACATATTTTTGATCCGCCAGAAAATAATAGATATTTTCAACTGGCACCAATTCGACCCCGCGATAGGTCTTTGCCGCAATTTGATGGCGGCTGATATTGATTTCTTCCATATTTTCTTTTTGTTTTAGTTGGCTCATTTGAGCTTGGGTAAGTTTAATTAGATGCTCTAAAACCTGTGCCAATTCCTGTTGCATCACCGGTTTAAGCAGGTAGCCGTCTGCATTAGACTTGAATGCATCCAGCGCGTGTTGGTCATAGGCCGTACAAAAGACAATAGCCGGCATCGGGTCGAGCTGACGCAAATGCTGCGCACAGGTCAAACCATCCATTTCAGGCATTTGAATATCTAATAAGATGACATCAGGTTCATGCTGGTGAGCCAGATCAATTGCTTGACGACCATGCGTAGCTGTTGCAACCACATCATGCCCCAGTTGAGAGACTAAACGTGATAGTCGCTCGACAGCCAAAGGCTCATCGTCACAAATCAGGACGTCCATTTCTCCTCCTTAATCCAGTCAACATTATTCATTTGATTATAAGTTAACTGTGATTTCCTTGATTTCTTTTTATTTATAGCGATATTGCACAACCGTGGTAAACACCCCTCCACCGGCGAAAGTTTGAAACGTCATCGTAGGTCCGTAATAAGCTTCCAGACGCTGTCTGACATTTTCAATTGCAATACCATGTCCCTTTTTTAATGTTTTATTATCCTGCGTATAGGGGTTTGTTATGATGATATTAATTTGATTTTGCAAGATTTCAATCAATATGCTTATGGTACTCTTTGTCAAAATTTTTTCAACTCCATGGAAAATACTATTTTCCACTAGGGGTTGTAAAGTCAATAATGGAATTTGGACTTGTGAGTATAAGTCTTTGTTTTCTAATTTCCATTCGACCTGTAAACGCTCTCCCAGACGAATCTGTTCAATCTCCAGATAGCGCTGGCAGAGTTCAATTTCTTCCTGCAACTTGACCAGTTTCAATTCCTGAAAACTGGCCCGAAATAAACGGGACAAATTCAGCAACATTTGTTCGGCTTTGTCCGGGTCAATACTGATCAGGCTGATCACGCTATTCAAACTATTAAATAGAAAATGCGGATGAATCCTGGCTTGCATGGCCTGAATCCGTGCATTTAATTCACTGTGCTGCTGCTGTGCCCATTGTTCACGCAAATACAGATAGCGAAAACAGAACATGCCTAACAGGATACCAAAACTCAGATGTAGACCGACCTGATTCATCACGACTGCTAGACTCAATCCTTGAAAATTCAAATTACTGCCAAAATAAGTCAGCACATTCAGACTGGTCGTAGTCACCAAAACAATCGCCTGTAATAGCAGAAATCCGCAGATTAATGCCAGCTTAATCCCCATGCGCTGAAAATGCTGATGAAAAAGCTCGACTAACGCTGCAAAACATAACAATACCCAGTTGATATACAGCATATATTGAAGTAGATCTGCCAGATTAAGCGCCTGCCAGGACTGTGCTTTTGCCAAGGCTAAGACCATGGCCAGCACATTGCCGCCAATAAACATTTCCAGCAAATAGTGCAGCTTGCCGATCTGGCTAAAAAAATAGGAGCTTTGCACTGATCTAGTCGGAGATGTAAAAGATTGATCGACTTGGACTTCGGCAACGGGCTTTGAATTTGTTATACTCTTTTTCGTTCTACTGCTTTTAATCTGATTGAGCCGACATGACCACATCTTCTAATTCCTCAAATCCATCACAAGCCCAGACTTCGGGTATGTGGGGCGGTCGTTTCTCTGAAGCGACTGATGCTTTTGTTGCTGAATTTACAGCATCTGTTCAATTTGACCAACGTTTTTATAAACAAGACATTGCAGGCTCGATTGCACATGCAACCATGCTGGCAAAAGTTGGCGTACTGACCGAACAGGAACGTGATGACATTATCGAAGGTCTGACTGCCATTAAAGCAGATATTGAAGCAGGTAACTTCGAATGGCGCATTGACCTTGAAGATGTGCATATGAACATTGAGTCGCGCCTGACTCAGCGTATCGGCATCACCGGTAAAAAATTGCATACGGGCCGTAGCCGTAATGACCAGGTTGCCACAGATATCCGTCTGTATGTCCGTGATGAAATTGATGCCATCCTGGAATTACTGAAAAAATTGCAAAAAGGCATCCTGGGTCTGGCAGCGAAAAATACCAATACCATCATGCCAGGTTTTACCCATCTGCAAACTGCACAGCCAGTGACTTTTGGTCATCACTTAATGGCTTGGTTTGAAATGCTGGTACGTGACTCTGAGCGTCTGATTGATTGCCGTAAACGTGTTAACCGTATGCCACTCGGTTCTGCTGCTCTGGCAGGTACGACTTACCCGATTGACCGTGCTTATACCGCTGAGCTTCTAGGTTTTGAAGCTGTTGCTGAAAACTCACTTGATGCTGTTTCTGACCGTGATTTCGGTATTGAATTCAATGCTGCGGCATCTTTAATTATGATGCACCTGTCACGTATGTCTGAAGAAATGATCCTATGGACATCGGCTCAGTTCAAGTTCGTAAATATTCCAGACCGTTTCTGTACTGGTTCATCTATTATGCCGCAGAAGAAAAACCCGGATGTACCTGAACTGATCCGTGGTAAAACTGGCCGTGTATATGGTGATCTGATGAGCTTGTTGACCCTAATGAAAGGTCAACCGCTTGCTTACAACAAAGATAACCAGGAAGACAAAGAACCATTATTTGATGCGATCGATACCGTCCGTGGTTCATTAATGGCATTTGCGGATATGATTCCTGCGCTTGTACCAAACATCGAAATTATGCGTGAAGCAGCACTTCGTGGCTTCTCAACGGCCACTGACCTGGCAGATTATCTGGTAAAAAATGGCGTAGCATTCCGTGATGCACACGAAATTGTGGGTAAAGCGGTAGCTCTGGGTGTACAGGAAGGTAAAGACCTGTCTGAACTGACACTTGAGCAACTGCAACAGTTCTCTGATCTGATTCAGGCAGATGTATTCGAAAAAGCCCTGACCTTAGAAGCATCTGTGAATGCACGTAATCACATCGGTGGTACTGCACCTGCACAGGTTGAAGCTGCGATCGAACGTGCGCATGCTCGCCTAGAGAAACTTTACGCTTAATTGCTTTCGCTTTAAATTGGAGTATTGATATGTCTCGACAAGTTTTTTGCCGTAAGTATCAACAAGAAATGGAAGGTTTAGACTTTGCACCATTCCCGGGTGCAAAGGGTCAGGAACTGTTTGATACGATATCTAAACAGGCTTGGCAAGAATGGCTGAAACACCAGACCACGCTGATCAATGAAAAGCGTTTAAACGTGTTTGAACCGGATGCGAAAAAGTTCCTTGAAGAGCAACGCGAGAAGTTCTTTAACAATGATGAATCATTGGAAAAAGCTGAAGGTCTAAAGCCTGAGTAAAAAAAGAAAGCACTGCTTTTCTTTTTTACGCAAGACAAGGACGAAGTCCGCGTAGGCAAGCATTTAAAAAGAGTCTCTTTTGAGGCTCTTTTTATGGGAAAGAGCACTGCTCTGCCCTTGTGCAAGATAAGAAGCTATGCTTCAAGTGAAAAAGCTAAGACACTGCCTTATTTTTCTGCAAGACAAGCGAAGCGCATAATTTTACTTGTCAAAAAGGAAATCTATGAAAGATTCCCCTTTTAGTTTAAAGCCCTACTCTTTTTGTTTTTTACACAAGACAAGCAGCTATAAGTTCATAGAATAAAAAAACTCCTTACATGGAAATTTTTTTATCTAAGCTCAAGCTTTTCTCTTACGTAAATTAAGCGAAAGGTATCACTTCGAATGCTATAAAAAAGTAACCTATAAAAAGAATTCCCTTTTTAATTTGAAAATTACTTCTTCATCAGATCATGAGTTAAATACCTGACAAGAGACTCCTCGGATATTCTTTTTCTATAGATACTCTATTTCAGATACTCTATTTCTCTTAAAAGCACTCTAAAAACTATTTTAACTTTCATGAAATCGAAAATTATTGACCTAAAAAACAGGCTCAAAACCTGTCATTTTCCTACCGTGTTTTTTAAATTTAAGCAGCCATTATCTTACTGAAAAGCAATCAGATTTGTATCAAAATAATCAATTGTAAATTCTGTATACATTGCTCTCACAAAACACAACATTCAGCTACAAGAAACCACATGATTTTGTGGAAGGTGCTCCCTATAATGACCAGCAAGAAGATGAGATATCTTTGAATAACTATAATAATAACTGAGAAATACCCCCGATTTCATCCCAGTTCTTCCCCCAAAGGCTGGGTATTTTTTTGCCTGCTATTTTTATATTTCCTATTTCAGCTATAAAAAAAAGCCCCTTTAAGGTAATGCCAGTCAGTTAAGAGATTGACTGGCATTTTTTTGGGTATTTCTGTGGTTTCCCTTTCACAACTCGTGGGTAGTTTCTACTTCTTTTTTTCGGTAAAACATACCTTTTAGATTTTTCCATT
>NZ_VPDK01000030.1:0-36178 GCF_013417725.1 Acinetobacter sp. YH12233 | reverse complement strand
GCCATGTCACTGAATACTCGTCCTAGAAAAGCGTTAGATTGGCTTACACCATTAGAGAAATTTGCTCAGCTTGTTGATTATCATAAGGCTTTTGAAACTGTCGCACCTCATGTTTGAATTCGCCCAGTGACTATTCCTACTTCAAGTAAATAAGTCGATGCCAGTTTATGTCTTAATCTTTCAGCGATTTTAGTTGCATGTGAAATCTCTTTGACTGGCGCAAGAATAATAAATTCTTCACCACCAACGCGACAGCAAATATCCTGTTCACGAAAACTTGCCCGAATAAATCCGGCAACTTTGGTTAATACCACATCACCCATATCATGCCCATGACGATCATTGATTTTCTTGAAATAGTCAATATCCAAAACCACCACAGCAAAATAAGTTTTATTGCTAATTAAATCATTTAAAAATAGTTCAAAGCCACGACGATTATAAAAGCCGGTTAAAGGATCGGTTAAAGTATCCTGTTTAAGTTCTTCAATCTCCTGATTAAAAACGTTTACACTAGATAATAGGGACTTTTTGAATTTAAAAACTTCAAAATACCAAGGCTTAATATGATTAATCTTTTCAGTGATACCTGGATCATTCAAATGACTTGCCATTTTGGCAAGATCATTTAATGGAGAGGTAATAAATTTTGAAATACGCCAGATGATTAAAAAGATAATAATATAGATAACAAAAATTGTGCCAATCACTTTGTAGGCAAGAAGACGGGCTTGGGCGAATAAATCTTCTGTAGGCTGTTGAAACACCACGGTCCAGTTAGTCGTAGGAATTTTTGCAAAACTTGCTAGTTCTCTAACTCCCATATCGTTGTTTAATTTTATTTTTCCTGAGCTATGAGACTCCATATAAGCTAAACCGGTATTGTGTTGGAATGTTTTTCCAATTCTCTCTCTTTCTGGATGATAAATAATTTTATTTTCTTTATCAAAAACATATAAGTAGCTATTTTTATAACCATAATTTTCGCTTAAAAGTGTCTTTAATAAGGATTCTTCATGTAAATAGATAAACCCTGCAATAAAGCCTTGGTATTTATTATTCTGATCAAAGATGGGAAAACTAACCAGGACGACCAGATTACCTTTTAATGAATAATAGGGTGAGGAAATATAAGGCTTCTTTGATTCGAGTGATTTGCTAAAGCCCAAAGACCGGATAATCGTAACTTTATCTAATTTCAAGATTTCAGGCGCATATTCGATGACATGACCATCTGCATCGCTGATCAAAACACTGCTAAAAGAATTAGATTGTTGAATCAATCTGTTTAATTCAGTTTTTAATAACTGCTCATTATGAAAGCCATTCTTAATAATATTGGCACTGAGGCTTAAATCATTAAATATATTTTTAAAATATAAATCAGAAATAGAAGCAACTTTAGTTGCATACTCATAATTAGTTGCAAGAGAATTATTAATCAGTTGCTGTCGGTGAATTACATTGCTCACAATCAATGTAATTGAAAAAAGAATCACCAGACTCACAAGTAAAAGGATTAAAATCAATTTACGTAAATTAAGTTTGAGTGAAATGAACAACTTTTGAACACTCATAACTTAATCCCCTGAATCTTTCAGAAATACAAAATATATACAATATATTTCAATAATTATATTGTGTGATGTAGTTCTCTATTTTAGATGAATAATATTCAGTTTGTAAGCATTTTTGAAGCTTAATCTGTTGCTTATTTTGTAAGCAGAAATGGTTTGGTCCATTTGTTCAATATATTTAAAAGATATGGAAAAAGACTAAGATCAAAAAAATAATAAAATACTGATTTAGTAAAAATTATATTTTTATAATATAAGAAATTTTTATTTAAAAGCCAAATTTTCTGTCTAACCTAATATAATTAAATAGATAATAAATAAAGATTTATTGATTAAAAAATAATCTTTTAAAAGGTAAATTATTTATTTTTCAAAGCCTTCACTATAGGGTGAAAGGCGGGATAAATAAGTGCTCAAAAGGATATCAATTAAATTTGAACACTTATTTATTTTAGGAAAAGTTAATTTTCTGATTTTACAGTTGTTTTCTCGATGAGAAAAATTAATTACTCTAAAGTACTTCTTAACATCCAGGCTGTTTTTTCATGCACATCAAGACGTTGCGTGATTAAATCTGCAGTCGGTTGATCGTTGACTTCATCAACAACTTCAAAAAGATTGCGTGCGGTACGAGCTACCGTTTCATGAGCATTTACCAATAAACGCAACATTTCTTGGGCATCTGGTACACCTTCTACTTCTTTAATAGCAGTCAGCTTAACAAATTGCTGGTAAGTGCCGGGTGCGGCAAAGCCTAAGGCCCGGATACGTTCTGCAATCAGATCAAGAGCATTCCACTGTTCGGTATATTGGGTCATAAACATGCTGTGCAGACTATTGAACTGTGGTCCGGTGACATTCCAGTGAAAGTTGTGGGTCATTAAATAGAGGGTATAGCTGTCTGCCAATAATTTAGATAGACCTTCGACGATTTTGGCACGGTCTTCGTAAGAAATACCAATATCAATTTTCATAGCTTTAGCATTTTTTTCTGAAGAGCCCATGTTTTACTCCTTAACAATTTTGTAGAGAGATATCTTTTAAAATAGAAATTTGCCAGTCATGGCTGAAAAGATAGGAAATCTTGGCAGCATGACCTTTTATATGAAATAGATTTTTGCCACTATTTAGATGTGGAAATAATTTTAAGTACTTCTGAGTTATATAGTTTATAGGACGGGCAAAGATATAAGTTTAGGCGTTCTGTATAGCCTGGTGACAGGATTGTAACTGTATAAAGAAATTAATTTTGCCTTATAAAACTCAAATGTCTGGATCAGTTTTTTAAAAACTTGTTTTCATTTTTAGATGATTAAGCCTTTATTTCATGATTTTATCTTTTAGTAAAAACTATCAGCTTTAAATTTTTCGAACTTTGTGATCGTTACTCGGTAAAAAAAACTGTGTAGTTAAGAAAAATAACAGAACTGTGCCTTTATTAAACAAGCCACTACAAAGACTCAGCAATGTATTCGTCAAATCTCGTTATGTTAGGGATATAGACGAAATCAATAAAAAGATTTTCATACTCAGCAACAGCTCACCATATACAGATAAAAGTGGAACTTTATTTTTCTGTAAAAACGGCAAGATGTTGAATAAAACTCAAGCGAATTTGAGATAGGTAAAAAAAGACTTCACTAAACTCAAGATCAGCAAGGAAAATGTCATGAAAATTAAGGCGAACAGTCCAGCCACAGGTAAAAATGGTTTAGATAAGCAGAATACCAATAAAAAAAGTGAGCAGCTTGATGCATATCGTAGTGACTCCACCGAACAGACACTGACTACTAACCAAGGTGTCAAAATTTCGGATAACCAGAACAGTCTAAAAGCGGGTGTTCGTGGGGCAACTTTAATGGAGGATTTTATTCTCCGTGAAAAGATTACCCATTTTGATCATGAGCGTATTCCAGAGCGAATTGTGCATGCACGTGGTGTTGGGGCACATGGTTTTTTTGAAGCTTATCCAGGCAATGAAAAATGGACTAAAGCCGGATTTCTAACCAATACCGGTGCCCAGACTCCAGTCTTTGTTCGATTCTCTACAGTACAAGGTCCTCGCGGTTCAGCAGATACGGTACGTGATATTCGTGGTTTTGCGACCAAGTTCTATACGGATGAAGGTAACTTTGACCTGGTAGCCAACGATGCACCAGTGTTCTTTATTCAGGATGGCATCAAGTTCCCTGATTTTGTCCATGCGCTGAAACCTGAACCACAAACCGAGATTCCATCAGGTGCGTCAGCACATGATACTTTCTGGGACTTTGTCTCTCTTGTACCTGAATCTGCACATGCGGTGATGTGGGCAATGTCGGATCGTGCTATTCCACGTAATTTACGCTCGATTCAAGGTTTTGGTGTACATACTTTCCGTTTGATCAATGCTGAAAATAAAGCTGTCTTTGTGAAGTTTCACTGGACGCCTAAACAAGGTCTGACACAGCTGGTATGGGATGAAGCGCAAAAACTGGCAGGTAAGGATCCGGATTTCCATCGTCGTGACCTGTATGAAGCGATTGCTTCCGGTAATTACCCGGAATGGGAATTAGGCGTACAGATCGTTCCTGAAGAAGATGAGATGAAATTTGATTTTGACTTGCTGGATGCAACCAAAATCATTCCGGAAGAACTGGTTCCAGTGACTCCAATTGGCCGTATGGTGTTGAACCGTAATGTTGATTATTTCTTTGGCGAAACTGAGCAGGTCGCTTTCTGCCCAGGTCATGTCGTACCAGGCATTGACTTTACCAATGACCCACTACTACAGGCTCGACTGTTCTCTTATACTGATACACAGCTGAGCCGCCTAGGTGGTCCAAACTTCCATCAGATTCCAATCAATAAGCCGGTTTGTCCATTCCATAACAATCAGCGTGATGGCCTGCATCAACGTCTTATTCACACCGGACAGGCCAACTACGAACCAAACTCGATTGATGATAACTGGCCGGCTGAAGCGCCAGGTGCGACTCAGGCAGGTGGTTTCGAAAGCTATCAGGAGCGTATTGACGGTCATAAAATCCGCCAGCGTAGTGAGTCTTTTAATGATCACTTCACTCATGCCCGTTTATTCTATCAAAGCCAGGCACCACATGAGCAGAAGCATATTATTGATGCCTATGTCTTCGAACTGAGTAAAGTACAACGCCAAAATATCCGTGAACGTGAAGTGCTTGAAGTGCTGTGCAATATTGACTTGACGCTGGCTCAACAGGTTGCGGATCAATTGGGTATTGAAATCCCAGCTGAGAAAAAAGCTGCAAAACTGCCTGATGTTCTGATTTCTAAGCGTCTATCTTTTGAAGCGTTTAAACCTGCCGATATTAAGGCACGTAAAATCGCGATTCTGGCACATGACAAAGCCAATGAAGCCAGTATTAAAGCTGTACAGGCTTGGGCTGAATCAGAGAGTGCTGTGGCTGATGTTTTAACACCTCGTCCAGGACCAGTTCTGAGCCAGCAAGGTACAATGATCCCATCTGATGGTATGCAGAAAGCTGAACCGTCGATTGCCTATGATGCTGTAGTTATTGTCGATGGTGATAACTATGACATGGTGCTGAAAGATGGTATCGCGACTCACTATCTGCTTGAGGCTTATAAGCATCTGAAACCAATTGTCTTCCTAGGAGATAAAGGTCAGCTGATTGAAGATCTAAAACTGATCAGTGATGAAGGTACTTTAGCAAATTCTCAATTCGATACTGTGCAAGACACCTTTAAGACCTTGATCATGAATCACCGGGTTTGGGCGCGTGAATTGATTGCAGAAACTATTCCTGCATAAATACCATGAGAATAGAAGCTTCGGCTTCTATTCTCTATTTCAAGGGATAAAACTTTTATGGCGAGACCAGATCCTAAAAAATTACTGGCACAGATGCAAAATGCGCAATGGAGCAGGGAGCAGGATATTTATCTGATCGAACATAACCATCTACCTATGAGTCAACTTAGAGAAGAGTTGCCTTTTAGTGAAGAAGAAATTATGGCACGCCGTAAGGTACTAGGACTAATGACCCGTTTAAAACAGATGAAAAGACTTTTTCCTTAACTGGCTTTCATCAAATGACCACAATATCGATATTTTTGAGGAAGCACTTTTATGGACCTCAGTTCAATATTAGAAAGATTTAAAAATTCATCATTAGAACCTAAAGAAAATATTCAAACGACTTTGAAGGAACTGGTACAACTTTCGGATCAGGTTCCTTTTCCTGCATCAGGGGAAACTTTAAAACGCTGGCAAATTTTAAGCCAGATCTCGGCAACCAATTTAAGTCTGGGTAAAATATTTGAGTCGCATCTGGATGCAGTCGCAATTCTACATGAATTAAATATTCCGGCAAATTCTCATCAGCTCTGGGCAGTTTGGGCAGCAGAAGGTGGGCCTCAGCCATTACAGCTGGATGAAGGCAAGCTGACTGGCATCAAGACCTGGTGTTCCGCTTCTGGCTGGGTAGAGTCAGGCTTACTGACGTATCGGGATGAACAAAATCGCTCTCAGTTATTGATTGTAGATATGCAGCTGACCGGTATTCAGCATGATCATACTGTCTGGCAAGCTGTAGGGATGCAGCATACATCCACAGCACAACTGGAATTTAATCAGGTCCCTGTCAAAAAAGTCGCTGATCCACATGCTTATCTGGATCGGGTAGGATTCTGGCATGGAGCAGCAGGCGTTGCTGCTTGCTGGTATGGTGCCACAGTAGCTCTTGCTGAATATCTGCAGCAGGAACAGTTAAGAAAACCACATATGTATAAAGCCATGTATCTGGGTGAAATCAGCCGTGATCTTTTAGCTACTCAGGCTTTGTTCTATCGGGTTGCAGAATTGATTGACCAGCAACCTAAATTTCCTCATCAACTTCAGATTCAGGCTTTGCGTGCGCAGGTTGAAGCTACTGCATTAAATGTACTGAACCAGGTCGGAAAAGCACTTGGCGCATCGCCTTATTGTACCAATTCTTATTTTGCCCAGCTCGCAGCAGATCTGCCGGTATTTATCCGTCAAAGCCATGCTGCCTTTGATCTTGAGCGTATTGGAGAACTAAGCGCACAGGAGGAAGAACTATGGGCACTTTAAAACATGAGATTGTCGAAGATCGTGTGATCCATGGGGAAGGGACACGGGTGGAAGAATGGCGTAACTGCGAAATATTACAGCAGATGCCAGAATTTGATATTTCCAGTGTAATTCCTGCAGATGCCAGAGTCTGTATTGTGGCACCGCATCCGGATGATGAAATTCTGGGATGTGGCGGACTGATGCAACGTCTGGATAAACTCGGCTATAAGATTGTACTGTTTGCAGTGACTAATGGAACGGCCAGCCATCCCGGTTCGAGTCTGTATACGCCAGAAGAACTGAACCAGATTCGTCCAGCAGAAACGCGTCAGGCTCTCGAAGAATTGTCCTTAGAACAGCCAGTTCTTCGGATTGCTTTGGATATTCAGGATGGAAAAGTGGCTGAGCAGCGAGACTTGCTCAAACAGCAATTGTATTCATATTTACAGCCTAATGATGTATTGGTCACGACTTTTGTTCATGATGGACATCCAGACCATGAAATAACCGGCCAGGTCGTCCAGCAACTCGCGACTGAACTACAGTTACCTTATATTCAGGTTTTAATCTGGGCATGGCACTGGGCCACACCAGGAGATACCCGAATTCCATGGACGGTTGCGCACAAACTCAGGCTGACAGATGAAGAATTAAAATGTAAAGCCCGAGCTGCACGATGTTTCAAAAGTCAGATTGAGAATGACCCGACGACAGAACAGGCACCGATTGTCCCTGAATATGCATTAGAGCGTGTTTTACAGCCATGGGAGGTTTATCTGTATGAACAGTAAATCAACTTATGATCATGCCTATTTTGATGCTCTGTATGCCCTGAACCAGGGAGATCCATGGCATTATGAACAGCGCTGGTATGAACAACGTAAACGTCAAATTTGTAAAGCGCTCTTGCCCAAACTGCATTTTGAATCTGCCATAGAAATCGGTTGCAGTAATGGCATGCTAAGTCAGGAACTGGCTCCTCATACTGGAGAACTCATCTGTCTGGATGCCAATACGACAGCGATCCGGCTGGCACAACAACGCCTGCAAGATTATTCTCATGTCAGTTTTGTCCAAGGCGTTGTTCCGGAAGACTTGCCAGAGCGTAAATTCCAGCTAATTGTGCTGAGTGAAGTCTTATATTATCTGGATCAGGCCGCTTTAGAGAAATTGACCCACTGGCTGCAGCACGCTCTTGATGCAGAAGGCTGTATTCTGGCTTGTCACTGGCGGGCACCGATTTCAGGTTTTAGCTTTACTGGTGATGATATTCATGACCATCTAAATGCACACTTACTTTACAGAAAATGTTCACAACTTCAGGAACCTGATTTTCTAATTGATGTCTGGATGAATAGCCCACAATCTGTGGCAGAGCAAGAGGGCCTTAAATGAATAAAATTGGCGTGGTTATTCCTGCCTGTAATGAAGAAGCCTTTATAGAACGCTGCTTGCTGGCCTTAAAAAAAGCACAATTTGAATTTTATCAATACCTTGGTTCATCAGAAAATATTCCCGAGATTAAGATTTTAGTTGTCTTAGACAGTTGTACCGATCAAACCGCGATCAAAGCGGTGCAACTGGGCATAGAAGTCATTAGTTGTAATTTTCGTTCGGTGGGTAAGACCCGTCATTTAGGAATTCAAAAAGTAATTGAACAAGGATGCGACTGGATCTGTTGTACCGATGCAGATTCATGTGTTCAGGAAGACTGGTTCAAAGTCATGTGGCAGCATCAACCTACTGACGCAATTTGTGGGGTCGTTGAAGTGGACGAATGGAAAAATTTAAGCTTGGAAGCCCGATTGAAATATTTAGACCACTATCAGGACAAAATGGATCATCGGCATATCCATGGTGCAAATTTATGTTTTAAAACAAGTATATATAATGATTTTGATGGATTTAACCAGTTAGATTGTCATGAAGATGTCGACTTTGTTCGCCGTTTACAACAGGCAGGAGTCAACATTACCTGGTCCAATCAATTAAGGGTAACAACCAGTAGCCGACTACAGTCAAAAGTTGCTGAAGGTTTCGCCTGTTTTTTACAAAATCTTGAGTTACAGGAAGCAATGAAAAAACCGATCAGCGTATACAAATAAAACTATAAAATTATAAATTTTATACAATCAATTACTTGTAAAAAATTTAAAAATTCATCTCTAAAAGCTATTTCATTTAGAAAAATTCTGTTTATAATTCACACAAATTAAGCCCTGCTACTTATATTTTTCAGCTATAAGTCCGCGGGGTTTTTCTATGGATGATCGGTAATGGATGCCTGAGCTCTTTCTTTTGGAATGACAATGTTAAATTCACAGCTAATTTCTCGTCTTCAGTCTCCATCACCGTATCTCTGGCAGAAAATCGCCACTGCACTGTGTTTTTTTAGTCTAGGTTTTAGTACAGCTGCCTGGGCGCCATTAATTCCTTATGCGCAGCAGCGCTTATTGCTGAACCATGCTGACTTTGGTTTGCTTTTGCTATGTGCCGGAGTTGGCTCAATGCTGGCCATGCCATTGGCAGGTCGTATGGCAAGCAAGTTTGGCTGCCGTACTGTACTGGCTGTTATTCTGGCTGCATTTCTGTTCATCTTGCCAGCGCTAGCGATTAGCCCTACCAGCTTGATGATGGCAATTACCTTATTTTTCTTTGGCGCCAGTGCTGGTGCTTTGGGGGTAACCGTAAATATTCAGGCTGCCCAGATTGAAAAACTCATGGATAAAAGCTTGATGTCAGGTTTCCATGGCGTATGTAGCTTGGGTGGTCTGGTTGGTGTATTGGGCATGACCACATTAATGGGATTTGGTCTGGCACCTTTAACTGGCGCACTGGTCGTAAGTGTGATGTTGCTTGCGATTGCAATGCTGGCAATCCCATTCTGTTTAGGTGGTCAGTCATCAACTACAGAAGAAACTAATACGGCTACAGCAAAACCTGCGAAAAAAGCGCTACCAACATTTGCAATTTTAGGTATTGGCCTGATCTGTTTTGTATCTTTCCTGTCTGAAGGTGCAGCAATGGACTGGAGCGGTATTTATCTGGCAACCCAGTTTAATGTACCTGCAGCGCATACCGGTTTGGCTTATAGTTTCTTTGCTGGCTTAATGGTTCTTGGACGTTTTAGCGGTCATCTCATCATTCAAAGCTTGGGTGAAAAAACCACTATTTTACTAAGTGCTTTACTGGCTGCAGCAGGCTTATTCATGGTGATCTTTGCACCAGTATGGCAAGTCGTTTTAACCGGTTATGCGATCTTGGGTCTAGGTAGTGCTAACATTGTTCCATTGATGTTCTCTCGTGCAGGCCGTCAAAAAACTATGGCTTCTCATGTAGCATTATCTTATGTATCGGTATTTGCTTATACCGGTTCATTGATCGGACCAGCGCTGGTAGGTTTCGGTAGTGAAATTATTGGCTTGCGTTTAGTATTTACGGTCATCGCAGTTGCTTTAATGAGTATTGTAATCTTGAACCATCTGACTGCCGGTCACAAAGAATCAGAAAAAGCAGAAGGTCTTATTGCCAGCCTAGACCACAAAACACCAGCATAAAGCTGGTGTTTTTTATGGGCTTTTCAGACTTTAGGCATGCATATTGAACTGGGTCGAGATGCCTTTGGCCACTGGTCGATAAATTCGCAAGCTTTGTGATTTTTTCAGATCAGACAGGAACTGATCACGCCAGCGAATGATATCGAAATTCTTTAAACCTTGCTGTAAATAGCGGTAACGTTCCAAGCGTTCCGACTTAGGCATACGTAAGGCTCTTTTCAAGGCTTTGGCCATACTGTCCTGATCATAAGGATCGACCAGTAAGGCTTCCTTCATTTGCTCGGCAGCCCCGGCATATTTAGACAGAATCAATACGCCTGGATCTAATGGATCTTGCGCAGCAATATATTCTTTGGCGACCAGATTCATCCCGTCACGGATTGAATTCACCCAGCAAATATCCGCCTTACGATAGAGCTGCATCAGGGCTTCATGACCCAAAGTGTCATAGCTACAGTCAAAAGGCAGCCAGTCTGCATTGCCATGCTGATGGTTTAAATTCTGCACCGCAGCCTGGAACTGTTCATAAAGTTTTTTATAGCTGTTCACATCTAGTCGACATGGGCAGGCAATCTGTAATTGCTGGAACTGATTTTTAAATTCAGGCTGTTCATCCAGCAACTCCTGGAATGCATGAATTTTCTCCAGCAGCCCTTTACTGTAATCAATCCGGTCAACCGAAATAATGGTCTTATGGGCATGTGCTTTATCCAGATCAAAGGGCAGGTCAGTGACTTGGCTCTCAGCAGTCTGCTTCTGAATCTGCGCCGGGTGTACACCGATTGGATAAGCTTTCACATAAATCCGTTTAGACTGATAACTCAGGATTTCATCATTACGATGCTGGATATTTAATACCTGTTCCAGGAAATCAATACAGTTGGCCTGATCGCGTGGAGTTTGCAGACCGATGACATCAAAATCTCCCAGATGTCGGGCCAGTTCCTGATAAGGAGGCAGCGTTTGCCAAAGTTTTAGTTCGGGGAAAGGAATATGCAGGAAGAACCCAATCCGGTTGCGCATACCTAATTTACGACAGTAATGCGCAACACTCAGAAAATGATAATCATGAATCCAGATGATGTCATGTGGTGAAGCCACCTGTTTCAGGTGTTTGGCAAAACGCAAATTGACATCTTTATAGGTTTTAAAATCCTGCGGCTGATATTCAACACGTTGATGCTGGTCATGCATTAACGGCCATAAGGCATTATTAGAAAAACCACAATAATAACCCTGGTACTGGGCTTCGCTCAGTGCACTGGTATGATATTCCACATTCTGATGTTTCAGAATCTGAAATTTCTGTTCCTTGTTCTGGTCAACTCTGGAGCCATTCCATCCAACCCAGATACCGCCTATATCTTGCAATGCATCCTGCAATGCAACAGCCAATCCACCAGCCTTCATACTTTCTGGGTTAGGTAGATTCACACGGTTTGATAACACAATGAGTTTAGACATGTGATTTCTCCAATCGTTGTTGTTCTTGTACTTCAATTACCTTTAAAAATTCTTTCAGGAAGGCCTGAACTTGAGAGACGTTTTCCAGTCTGTACCGTGCTAGGGTCTGGCCAGGGCCTACTTTGATTGAGCAGCCGTGAAGGGCATTGATGACTTTGAATCCGGCTTCATCGGTCAGGTCATCACCGATAAACATGGGATAATGATCATTGAGATGGTATTGCTGAATAATCTGTTGAATCGCTGAACCTTTATTGGCGCCTTTGGGCACCAGTTCAAAAACATACTTGCCAGCTTTTAACTCAAAGTCGGAAAACTGGTTGAGACATTCCAGCGCAAAAGCATGTACGCGATCTTCTAGTTGAGGATGTTCACGAAAATGTAGTGCAACAGAATAATCTTTAACCTCGATCCGCAAATCAGGGATTTGAACTGCCTGTTCCTGAATATATTGTTTTAGGGCTTGTAGCTGCGACTTATTTAAAGAGATTAATGTCTTTAAATTAGCTTGATAGATTAATTCCAGACCATGTGATCCAGCGATATTCCATTGCAGAGGGTGAATAAGTTTTTGTGCTTGTAAAATAGAACGACCAGTAACTAATATCAGCTGAATATATTGTTGTAAATTTTCCAATATATTTATAATTTCAGGTTGAATTATACTTTTATCTGGATCTGGGTGAAATTCAGAGATTGTTCCGTCAATATCAAGAAATAAAACAACCTGGTCTGAGTCCATATTCAGGTTGCAATCATTTAAAATCATCTTTGGCGATATATAAAAAGATGAGCTAGATGAATCTTCTAAATCTTGTTCCCTATGTATGCCTGACATAAATCCACCTAAGTACTTGATATAAAATAGATTAAAATTTAGAGTTAAACTGTGTGATTTTTAATCTAATTAGTTTTATAACATACTCTATTTTTCAAAATGGCTTTAGGCGCAGAAAAGAAACACTTTTGACATGTAAAGTTACTTTGTAAAATTTGGAAATATTCAGCAGAAAAAGTTGATATTCTTTGTATATTTGTAAAATAATTTTTCAGTGATTTTTAATATATTAATAATGATATTTAAGGTATTGCATATTAAGTGATTGAGTAAGTTTGATTGCTATAAATAAGATTCTTTTGATTATTTAATGTAAAAAATGGTTTTGATTTATATTTCTAAAAATTAATTCATTGGCTTTCTATTAAATAATAGGTATTAAATTGGAAATATTAAAAAACACATTTAATATAAAATAAGAATATAGTGCAGCCTATTAATTTTTTATTAAAGCCAGTTTTGAAAGGAAGGATAAATTATAAAATCTTGGTGCTACATAGAAGAGAGAGGGTTATATCGTTGAGAGACTAGGTGTAGACATAACCCCATAAAGAGGAGAGCAGAGTGCTTATAGCTCTCTCCAGACATCGTTCTCATCTTTCAATGGAATAGTAAAGTTAAAGTCATCATCATTACTGACTAAAAGACTGGTAGGGGTTTGCATCAAAACTTTTAAAACAGTACCAGCTTCAAAAATAATCGGGTGACAGTTTTCCTTTTCCAAGGTTACTGGCTTAAGTAATTCAATCACAGAACTTTCCATATTTTTATTCCCAAATATTGATACTTCGCTGTTTTTTAATCTTAACATGATTTTTGCACATTTAACTAATTTTTGAAAAACCGAGACATAAGTCAACAAGTCGGTCAATTTTTCTTAAAAAGCGCTTAAGTCAGTAAATTAAAGGGATAGAGATTAAGATTTAATTTTCAAACGATTTGTGTTTCTTAAACTCGAATATTTTCAGTCTATTTACCGACGAAAAGAAGAGAAGGAGACAAACGGTGCCAAATAGTCAATCTAGCGCAAAATCTACTTGTCACTTTTTGACAGGCCAGTCATGATCTCCTCCATTCTATTGCGTACGTTATGCGCTAGTATTAAGGCAAGAATCATATAATCTGATATTAATTCAGCTTTAGCGATTTTGTGTTTGTATGTAATTTTTTACATTGAATTGCAAATTTATGCTGCAGTTCGTTGAAAGTCTGAAAATAAGAATAAACTGTGCGTCATTTGGATGACCCGTACATCTATAAGGAGAATTAAGCCCCAATGTTTAAGTCATTTTTTCCACAACCAGTGTGGTTCTTTAGTAGTCTGGTACTGTGGTTTCTGATCAATCTTGGCCTTTGGCATAGTGGTGGATCAGGCTGGGGTGTCTATTTGGGTATGACCGAAGGTTATCATGATCTTAAAATGCCGATAGGAATCAGCCGCTTCTGGGCGCCAAAATTTCTCTGGTTTTATCTCTGGTTTTTTGTGAGTACCGCGATATTCGCTACCTTCTGGTATTTTAAAGCGAAACATCCCTGGCAGCGCTGGTCTGTATGGGGCTCGGCCTTTATCCTGTTCAATATCTGGTTTGGAGTGCAGGTTAATGTCGTCTTAAATGAATGGTATAGTCCATTCTATGACCAGATCCAGAATATGCTCACGCAAGGAGGCGGAGATGTCAGCCTACTATATCAAGGTGCATTGACCTTTATTTATATTGCCATGGTCTATGTCACGCTGGCGGTGTTTAACCTGTTCTTTGTCAGCCATTATGTTTTCCGTTGGCGTACGGCGATGAATGACTACTATACGGCGCATTGGGAAAAGTTACGTCATATTGAAGGGGCATCACAGCGTATTCAGGAAGATACCATGCGTTTTGCCAAAACTACGGAACAGCTGAGTGTCTCACTCATTGAATCTCTGATGCTATTAATGGCTTTCCTGCCAATCCTGTATGAGTTATCGAGTCATGTAAAAGTACTGCCGATTGTCGGTGAAATACCGCATGCATTAATGTGGGCGTCGATCGGATGGGCAGTTCTGGGAACTGTGATTTTAATGATTGTCGGAATGAAACTCCCTGGACTGGAATTCAATAATCAGAAAGTTGAAGCGGCTTATCGTAAAGAGCTGGTTTATGGTGAAGATTATGCTGATCGTGCTCACCCGCTTATCTTGCAAGAACTGTTTAGCCGGGTACGTAAGAATTATTTCCGTTTGTATTTCCACTATGCCTATTTCAATATGGTTCGTATCTGGTATCTACAACTGGACAATATTTACGGATTATTTATTTTGTTTCCAAGTATTGCCGCGGGTGCGATTACACTCGGTTTGATGATGCAGATCCTGAATGTGTTCGGTAAAGTTCGTGAATCCTTCCAATATCTGATTTTATCCTGGCCTACGATTATTGAATTGCTCTCCATCTATAAACGTTTGAAAGCATTTGAATCCCATCTCGATTAATTTTTCTTATATTCATAGACAATTTTAAAAGCCAGACCATCATAGGTTTGGCTTTTTTATTGATTAATTTTTATTCAAAATCCAATTGAAAATTACGATCTAGAGAGGTGCTAAAAAATTAGGATGAATGGCACTAAAACATCCCAATATTAGGGTATTCAAGCTATTTTTTCTTGTCTAGAATTTTAAAGGCCAGCCAGGGTGCTGTTTAATTTCCAATAATATGACGTATAAAAATAATTAGTGTACGTAAAGGAAATTATTCAAATTATAATCTCATTCAGACAGCGATAGAGAGCATAATTGCCGTTATCATCCATGATAATAATATCTCTAATTTTTGTTGAATGAGTAACCGGAGAACTGATCTGTTTCTTCGGTTTTTTTATATCTTTTTTTCTACTGCTCTATCTTCTAATTGGCGAATAATCCAGCGTATTTGTTGACTTGAAGAATGTTAATTTGATCAATTTATCTGGCTATAAGCTAGATGAATTAGGCACTCTATTCCTCATTTTTAGTGATAGGTCTCGCTATATTTTTATATTTATCAATCTGTTGAGATTGTTGTTTTGGCACATTTGCTATATGTTATAGAGGCCTGGGGGAGATAAGCAGTGAAGCTAAAATTAATAATTCCAACAATATGTGTAGCAAGCCTGGCTGGATGTAACAGTATTCAGCAAATGAAATCAGATATGCAGCATCCTTATGTAAGTCCTCAAGAACTGATTGTTAAAAGAAACTTGAAACAGGCTGACGGTTCGGCAAAAGAATATGTTTATTCATGGGAAAAATCCAAGCAGCATCTGGAGCCACAATCCCTCTATCCACGAACCACCTTAAGCCAGTATTGTCATGAACGGGGCGGCAAGTTTTCTCTACTGTATAAGAGCCAATTGGCTTCAGTAAAAGATTCTGCCCAGAAGAACCGTTTAAGCAAAAACCGTTATGTCACTCAGGGTATTGGTGCCTATCAATGTACGATGCCTCAAGGACAAAACTGGATTGTTTCTATTGAGCCGATTTCTGAACGTCAGCCAGATAAGAATAATACTACCCGCACAGTACGGATTCTGAGCAAGCTTCAAAGCTCGTCTGAAGCGCGTCATTTCTATCAGGGCCATAAAACTACGGCTAAGTCTAATAAAATTGCTGAAAAGAATGCAGCCAAAACCTCAGTCAAAGATGAGAAAAAGGAAGTAGATAAAAAAGAAGCCGATAAGAAAGAGATAAAAATCCCTGCTGTTGAACCGGCAGTGATTGCTGTTCCCGCTGCTCGTACAAGTAGTATCGAAACGCCACAACAGCAGCAGATGAAACTGTATGTAGCTGCACGCCGTGATATCAATAGCGGTAAGAACCTGAACAATGCCTGCAATAATGCCCAGCGTGCCTATAACTATGGCAAATTACAGGGTACAGAAGGAACACGTGTCTATACCGAATCCGGCATGCTAGTGGCACGTTGTTTAAGCAGTATTCCAGTCTATGCTAACCGTATTCCAAATTCCAAGGTTCAGGCCAAACGAGTACTGCAGAATCTGGCCACCAACTATAACCATACTGGGGCAAAGAATCAGTTGCGGCAGTTAAAATAAGTCTACTGTTTTCACATTCAGTTTGATCATTTATTTGGCAAAGTAGATGCACATGAAAAGTCATCTACTTTAAGTATTGGTGATATTTAAAAAAGTATTTCTTAAGCATAGCAGAACTTAAAAATAATATTTTTCTTTTGAAGATCAATGATAAAAGATAAATAGTTATTCTGTTGATAGGAATAAAAATTAATTAGTATTAGGTCGCAAATCGAACCTCATTTCAGAGTAAATTTCCCGCCGCCATCTCAGATTTTCTCTTCTATATCTCCTGTTAAATACAAGCCCATTCAACGGCATATTTTAGAAATTATTGGTATATCTTTTGCTTAAAAATTATCAGTTTTGTGCTTATGGACTGAGCAAGAAAAACTAATTGATTTTTAACATACACAATAATGAGATTTATCGCTTGAGAAAACATATTTTAAGTCATTTGATTCTTGTGGGTGCATTTCTACATTCGTCTGTGAGTTATGCAGTGAGTACAACTTCATTAAAATCGGCAATTGATCTGAATGCGATTGATCGGACGGTTGATCCAAAGCAGGATTTTTATCAATTCGTGAATGGAAACTGGCTGAAAACCGCAAAGATTCCAGAAGATCAGGCATTGTCGGGTGCATTTGCTGAAGTGAGTATGAGATCAACCCAGCAGTTATTTGGCATTTTTAATGAGCTGGCCAAAAAACAGCATCCGCAAGGTAGCAATGAACAAAAGGTCGCGGATCTTTATGCCAGTTATATGGATACCGATCGGCTAGAACAGCTCGGACTTGAGGCATTGCAACAAGACCTGCAGCGGATTGAAAGTATCAAGACCAAAAAAGATCTGGCAGAATTTTTTGCCTATGCGGAAAAAATCAATCTGAATTTGCCATTCTCTACCCGTTTTTATCAGGACCGTAAAGCTTCTTCCAAGGCGATGATGTATGTAGGGCAAGGTGGTTTGGGAATGCCTGATCGTGATTTTTACCTGAGTGAGCAGCCTCGACAACAGGAAATTCGCAATACTTATCTGCTTTATATCGCCAATACCCTGAATTTTGCCGGTCAGCCTAAGCCGATTGAAGATGCTCGCACTATCCTGGCTTTGGAAAAGGCACTGGCAAAAATTAGCTGGTCCGCTGTGGAGCTGCGCAATGATGAGGTGAGAACCTATCTCGTTGAAACTAAAAATATTATTAACTATATGCCTTCTTTTGACTGGATGAATTATTTCTCAGAACTGGGCTTAAAAGGTGCAAGAAAAGAGGTTGCGATCTCGCAGATTAATTATTTGCGTCAGCTGGATCAGTTATGGAAGGTTGTTCCAATTGAAACCTGGCAAACCTATTTGAAATTCAATCTGATCAATAGTTATTCGCCATTTTTAACAGAAGTTTTTCAAAACCATCATTTTGAATTTTATGACAAAACACTAGAGGGTGTACAAGCACGTTCTCCACGGAATGAGTCTGCCTTGGAGCTAACTAACGGTATTTTAGGCAATGTGCTTGGCAAGCTCTATGTAGAAAAGCACTTTAATGAAAGCCAGCGCCCGGCCATGCTGGAAATGGTGGAAAACGTCCGTAAAGCCTTTCATCTGAAACTGGACCAAGCTGACTGGATGGGTTCGGACACTAAAAAACAAGTACGGCATAAGCTAGATAGCATCAATATCAAAATCGGCTATCCGAAAGCATGGCGGGATTATTCAGCCCTAAAGATTCGTAAGGATGATCTGATTGGGAATATCCAGCGGACCCGGCTGTTCAATTACCAGCGTGAACTGGATAAGGTGGGAGAACCGATCGATCCAGAAGCCTGGCACATGTCGCCACAAACAGCCAATGCTTACTATAATGTCAAGCTGAATGAAATCGTATTACCTGCGGCCATTTGGCAGGCGCCATTTTATTATGATGATAGTCATGATCCTGCAGTGAATTATGGTGCCATAGGGGCTGTTATCGCACATGAAATTAGCCATGGTTTTGACGATAGAGGAAGCCGCTTTGATGCCAAAGGCAAGGGTGAAGAAACCTGGAACGAGCACGACCGTAAAAAGTTCAATGAGCGCACCAAAGCCTTAGTCGAGCAATATAAACAATACGAAGCTCTGCCAGGGCATAAGGTGAATGCGGAATTAAATAAAAGTGAAAATATCTCTGACAACCTGGGCTTAGGGATTGCTCATATGGCTTACCGCTTATCGCTCAAGGGTCAGACAGCACCCGTCATTGATGGCTTTAGTGGAGATCAGCGTTTTTATATAGGCTGGGCACAAGTCTGGCGTAGCAAAAGTAATCCTGAATATCTGTTAAATAGCCTAAATATTGCCAGCCACGCGCCAGGTCATGTACGTGGCAATGGCGTCGTCCGCAATCAGCAAAGTTTCTATGAAGCTTTTGAGATTAAAGAAGGGGACAAGATGTATTTATCACCTGAAAAACGAATCTCCATCTGGTAACAGGTTTTAAAAAACAGGTCTGTTTATCTGAAAAGAAACTGGCCTATTTTTTTATCTAAATGACCAGCATGCAGAGTCAAGAACAGTTTAAAAATTGGCATATATGCTGCTTATAAAGATTTAAGTGTTTGATTATCAGGTCAACACGCATTGATAAATTCAACTGCGCAATGAAGCGCGAGGATAGCAAGCTTTGAAAATTTTTCTAAAAACCGCATTGGTAAGTGCTTTATTAGCCGTTTCCTCTGCAAATTATGCTTCAGATCAAACCGCTATTGCAGCACTTGGCTCGGGGATTCATCTTCAACATTTTGATAAAAAAATCGCACCACAACAGGACTTCTATCAGCATGTAAATGGGCACTGGTTAGAGCATGAGGAAATCCCGGCTGATATGCCAAACTGGGGCGCATTCACGATTTTGCGTGAAAACTCGACCCAGCAATTACATGACATTGTAGAAGAGCTGGCGAAAACCAAATCGGATTATGGCAGCAATGAGCAGAAAGTGGGGAGCTTATATGCCAGCTTTATGGACACGGAAACTTTAAATGCAAAAGGTATCCAGCCGCTAAAAGCAGATATCGCCAAAATTGATGCCATGAAAAGCAAAAAAGATTTCACTTTGTTGCTTGCAGACTATGCAAAAAACCGTGTCAGTACACCTTTTGAATTTGGCGTGATTCCTGACTTGAAAAAGTCTGATCAAATGGCGGTGTTTTTGGGTCAAAGTGGTTTAGGTTTACCGGATCGTGACTACTATTTAAAAGACGATGAAAAACTGAAAAGTGCCCGTGAAACTTATGTTAAACATATTGCTAAGCTGTTGACGCTATCGGGTGAAACAGAAGCAGATGCGGCTGCACATGCACAATCTATCCTGAACTTAGAAACTGAAATTGCCAAAATTCAGTGGGATAATGTGCAGAACCGTAATCTCGAAAAAATGTATAACGTCTATACATTAAAAGACGTCAAAAGCCTGGTGCCAGAATTTGACTGGAAAACCTATTTTAAAGCGACGGGTTTAGATAAAAAAACCAAAACCGTGATTGTGGCGCAAAAAAGTTATTTTGAAGATTTAAACAAGATTTTAAGCAGCACACCCCTCGATGTATGGCAAACCTATTTCAAATTCCATCTGATTGATGGCGCTGCACCTTACTTAAGCCAGGAATTTGCTGATGCAAACTTTGAAATGTACAGCAAAACCTTACGCGGTGTGACCGAGCAACGGGCACGCTGGAAACGTGGGGTTGATATGACTAATGCCGTACTCGGTGAAAGTCTGGCACAAGTCTATGTCGCAAAACATTTCCAGCCTGAACAGAAACAGCGTATGGAAAAACTGGTAGAAAACCTGTTGCTGGCATTTGAACAGAATCTAGAAAAACTGGACTGGATGGGTGCAGAAACCAAAGCACAGGCACACCGTAAGCTGAAAAGCTTTAGAGTAAAAATTGGCTATCCAAATAAATGGCGTGACTATAGCAAGCTGGAAATTAAAGATGGCGACCTGATTGGTAATCTGCGTCGTACCAACAGTTTCAATTATGACATTGCGCTGGATAAGTTGGGGAAACCGGTTGATCGTGAAGAATGGCATATGCTGCCGCAAACGGTAAATGCTTACTACAACCCGATGGGCAATGAAATTGTTTTCCCTGCTGCGATTTTACAGCCGCCATTCTTTGATATGAATGCTGATGATGCCGTGAACTATGGCGCAATTGGGGCAGTAATCGGGCATGAAATCAGTCATGGCTTTGATGATCAGGGCAGCCGCTTTGATGCAGATGGCAACATGAAAAACTGGTGGACCGAAGAAGACGATAAAAAGTTCAAGGAAAAAACCAAAGCTCTGGTCGAGCAATATAATGCTTATGAAGCGATACCGGGCTATCACGTCAACGGTGAGCTGACCTTAGGTGAAAATATTGCCGATAACTCAGGTCTGGCAATTGCCTATGAAGCTTATAAGCTTTCACTAAATGGCAAGCCTGCTCCGGTGATTGATGGATATACCGGAGATCAGCGTTTCTATATTGGCTGGACGCAGGCATGGCGTGCCAAAGTTCGTCCGGAACTGGCATTACAGCTGTTAAAAACAGACCCGCATTCACCAGCAGCCATTCGTGGCCGTGCGACCTTACTTAACCAGAAACCTTTCTATGAAGCCTTTAGCGTCAAGCAAGAAGATCCAATGTATCTGGAAGAAGATAAACGGGTAAAAATCTGGTAAGTCTGATTTCCTCATTCGATTCCAAAAGTCCTGACTGATGTCGGGACTTTTTTTTATCTCTCAGGTTACAGAGTTCTACAGGTTTTCCAGCCTTTTACATGCTACAAAGAAACTGCATTGTTCAAGCAGTTTGAACGGGTGAAAAAGGAAAGGAATATGGGATTCAAAGCTTTATCGGGTCTTCGGGCAGTCTTTATGACTACAGCATTGCTGGGTGCAACTCAGATTGCGACAGCCGGTCCAACAGTTGATCAGCTCAGTGACTGTTTAATGAAATCCACGACGGCCACCGATAAAACCACAGTCTTGCAATGGACTTTCGTGGCATTGGGCAATCATCCCGATCTAAAAGCTTTTAGCAATGTAACTGCAACTCAAAAGGAAACACTTGACAGAAATTTAGTGACGGTTTTACAGCGGATTCTGGTTGAGCAATGTCCAACCCAAACCAAAGCGGTCATTCAGGCTGAAGGGGTACAAGCAGTGGGTGAAAGTTTCCAGGAGCTTGGGCAGGTCACAGGTGAGGAAATTCTCAAAAATCCCGAAATCAAAAGTCAGCTGAATGGTGTACTCAAATATATCGACATGAGCAAACTGGTCACGACTTTCTTGACCCCTGACGTGTGGAATAAACTAGGCATCACCCGTTAATAGATTGCAGATGCAGCCAAACTTAAACCGCAAAAATGTGGTTTAAGTTTTATAGAGCTTGCTTGGAAACAGTCGGTCTCGAATATCATTCCAGTTGGTCGACAGCCAGCAAATAAATGAACCTAAGGTGACCATCATTGTGCCGATCCAAAAGGTGTGGGACAGACTGGTATTCAGCACCCACATCGAAATAATAGACGAAAAAATGGGGCTAAAATAAGACAATGCGACCAGCATTGCGATATTGCCTTGGTTAATTCCGATATTCCACGCGGCATAACCTAATCCAGTCACGATCGAAACCAGCAACATATACAGCATAATATTCAAGTCAATATTAAGAAGTTGTGGCAGTTGTTCGTGATCTAACAGCAGGGTCTTGCTCCAGAGAACCACACTTACCATCGCGAAAAAGAACACGATCGGATTATGTCCTTGGCTATATTTTTTGGTAAATACACAATATAACGACCATAAACTTGCCCCAATGAATGCCAATATGTAACTGGTTGGATTGGCTTGTATATTGTGAATGACGGTTGCTAAATGAATATCTCCGTTGCCCGTCTGGATATAAAAAATACCTGCCAGACTAATACTGAGCCCAACCACCACCAAGCTATGAAATTTTAGTTCATGAAATAAAATCAGCATGGCGATGGTCATACTGGGCCACAGATAATTCACCAGACTAATTTCAATGGCTTGCTGTGCAGTTTGTGCGAGTGCTACGGCATAGGCAAAGCAGATTTCATATACCAGAAATAATGCAGCTGCACTGAGCAGATAAAACTTGGGTATGGTTTTGAGTTTGGGAACGCCAAAAACAGCCAGTAAGAGCAGGGTGCTTAAGCTATACATCATAAGTACAGCCAGATCAGGTCCAATACTAAAACTGATTTTTTTGAGTAATCCCACGATAGATGACCACTGTAAAATGGCACTTAAGCCAATCAGCGTAGCGAGGTTTTTCGACATGGTAAGGGCGGGATGGGAGAATGTGCAGATTGTATTCCTGTTGAGTGATTTTCAATATGGGACAGACACGATTTTATGATCAAATTCAAAAAAATCGTTAACAACCGCTTTATGATTTGAATATCCCGATCATGAGTTTAATAATCCAAAAAATGGGCGTGAAAATTAGCTCAATACCATCTGCAAGGTTGGCCAGTTTGCTTTCTCTGGCTGTGTGCCTCCGTGGTTTGATGGGTTTGCGTCGTCTTGACTGATATGCGCCAATGATGAACACAAGAATGATCAGGATAATGCTGAGTAAGATAATGTGATTTGACATGTTTTTATTTTTCTTCGGTTTGTTTTTGATTTTATAGCATGTTTTAAATCCTCTCCCTAGCCCTCATCCTTTCTTGCGATTCGTTTTAAAAGCAATGCTTTAAAACTCGCTCAGGAGAGGGAACGCCGCGTATCAAATTGATCACATGACAAAGTCTCCCTTTTTAAAGGTGAGAAGCGGAGCTTCGCAAGGAGAGGGATTCCGAAATCACGCATAAAGAATGACTGTGAAAGTTGGATACTTCCTAAGTCTTCGAGTTTGATGATAGAGGAAACTTTTTGATAGTTATGTTGTTTCTAATGTGAACTTTTTGATTGATTATATATCAGAGTTTAGATGTTTTACTTCTTCTTAAAGTGATACTTATAATATCATAAAAGATAAAGACTATTTCAATTAAAATATAGGATGGATAATGGTTAATAATTTAGATCTGATAAAATCAGATGTTAATAAATACTTAGATAAGATAGATTTAAAAGAACTTAAGGCTAAGATTAGAAATTTTAGATCTTTACCTAGGCATAAGCTTTCTGATAAAGAGTTAATGGAAGAAATATATAAAGTTCTTGAAATAGATAATCATTTTATATTACAGCCTCATTTTCGTACTTATCCTGTAGGAAGTTATTTTTATAGAATTAGGAAGCTTTTACAACCTAATATCTCAGAATTGAAATCTGTAAATGATTTTTGGAATGCTCCCCAAGATTTAATTAACTCATATCAAAGGTTAAATAAACCAAAAGAAAGTTTATTATATACAGCTTTTGACATTGAAACAGCAATAGTTGAAACTCGTTTAAAGGAAAATGATTTTTTCTGTTTAATGATTTATGAAAATATTAAACCTATTAAAGCTGTTTGCATTGGGACAAGTTTTAATGATGATTTAAGGCTAATAGAAATTGAAGATTTTTTAGCAGAAGAGTTTTGTAAACCAGTTGGTACTGGTATAGAACATTTTTATAGAACATCTGAATTAATAGCGAAGCATTTTTTTGATTTACCGCCAGAAGAAATTCAAGATGCTTGGGAATATCCATCAGTACAAGATAGAAAAAAACTAAACATTTGTTTTAGACCTGAATTAGGAAAAAAACTTTTGAAATTAAATGGCACACTAATTTGCAAATATGGTATTGACAACATTTTTTCACCACTTGCTATTCAAGATGGATTTGGAGAAGACTTAACACCGAATATTTACCATTTTGATGAAAATTTAGTTAAAAAAATTGCTCCTAATTTTCCTGGTGAATACAGAAAAAACCCGCTTTAAAGCGGGTTTTTTTAAAGAAAGATCAGCTTAACCAATCAATTTCTTCATCAATTCATTCACTTGCGCAGGGTTGGCTTTACCTTTCGCAGCTTTCATGACTTGACCAACAAGACCGTTAAAGGCTTTCTCTTTACCAGACTTATACTCTTCAACCATCTTCTCGTTGGCAGCAAGCACTTCCTTAATAATCGCTTCAATTGCGCCTGTATCAGTTTCCTGTTTCAAGCCTTTTTCAGCAATAATCTCGTCCGCAGTTTTGCCTTCTTCCCACATAAAGCCGAACACTTGTTTCGCGATCTTACCGTTAATCGTGTTGTCCACAATACGTGCAATCATGCCACCAAGTTTTTCTGCTGTTACAGGAGAGTCCGCAAGCTCTAAGCCTGCTTTGTTCAAGGCACCTGAGAATTCACCCATTACCCAGTTTGCAGCAATCTTACCTTGCGCAGCACCGCCAGCAGCCTTAACGACTTCTTCGTAGAACTCTGACATTTCACGAGTCAGTGTCAGTACGTGAGCATCATACTCAGTCACACCGAAGTCAGCCACGAAACGCGCACGACGAGCAGCAGGAAGCTCAGGCATTTGCGCTTTAATCGCTTCGATTTGCGCATCTGGAATCACCACAGGCAACAAGTCTGGATCAGGGAAGTAGCGGTAATCGTTTGCTTCTTCTTTAGAACGCATTGAACGGGTTTCCATCTTCACAGGGTCGAACAGACGAGTTTCTTGGTCGATTGTGCCATCCCATTCCAGAATTTCCATTTGACGTTCAATTTCGACATTGATCGCTTGTTCAATGAAACGGAATGAGTTCAGGTTTTTAAGCTCACAACGTGTACCGAATGGTTGACCCGGACGACGTAAAGACACGTTACAGTCGGCACGGAACGAACCTTCTGCCATGTTACCGTCAGAAATACCTAACCAGCGTACCAGCGTGTGAATCGCTTTGATGTAAGCAACTGCTTCTTCAACAGAACGCATATCCGGTTCAGATACGATTTCTAGAAGCGGCGTACCGGCACGGTTCAAGTCGATGCCTGACATGCCTTCAAACTGGTCATGGATTGATTTACCTGCATCTTCCTCAAGGTGCGCACGAGTCACGCCAATGCGTTTTACCGTGCCATCTTCAAGCTGGATGTCGATATGACCCAATCCCACAATCGGATTGTCCATCTGGCTGATCTGATAGCCTTTAGGAGAATCCGGATAGAAGTAGTTTTTACGTGCAAATACAGAAGCCTGATCGATATATGCATCGATCCCCAGACCAAAACGAATCGCAAGATCAACGACTTCTTTGTTCAGCACTGGCAATACACCCGGCATCGCAAGGTCTACAAGGCTCGCCTGAGTATTTGGATCATTACCAAATTCAGTGGATGAACCAGAGAAGATTTTAGATTTAGTCGCAAGCTGAGTGTGAATCTCGATACCAATAACGACTTCCCAACCGTCAATCAGGTTAGATTTTGGTTTAGCAGCGTTTTTAGCCATTATGCATTCTCCTCAGCAATTGCAGCGCGTTTAGTATGCCAATCCGTTGCTTGTTGATACTGATGTACCACAGACAACAATTGAGATTCTGACCAGTAATTACCAATCAACTGTAAGCCAACTGGTAAGTTGTCTTTGTCAAAACCAACAGGCGCGTTAATCGCAGGAAGACCTGCAAGGTTTACCGCGATGGTATAGATGTCACCTAGGTACATTTCAACCGGAGACAGGTTTGCACCGATACGGTATGCAGTAGTCGGTGCAGAAGGCGCAGCGATGACATCTACAGATTCAAATGCTTTTAAGAAATCTTGCTGGATTAAACGACGTACTTTTTGTGCTTTCACATAATAAGCATCGTAATAACCAGCAGACAGAGCATAAGTACCGATCAGGATACGACGCTGAACTTCAGCACCGAACCCTTCTGAACGGGAACGTTTGTAAAGGTCGAGAAGATCTTTTGGCTCTTCACAACGGTAGCCATAACGTACGCCGTCATAACGAGACAGGTTAGAAGATGCTTCAGCCGGTGCGATCAGATAGTAAGTTGGAACATAAGCTTCTGTCATGTTGAGATCAATCTCAACCAGAGTTGCACCCATTTCTTCCAGTTTTTTCAGTGATTCTTCAACACGTGCTTTCACGTCTGCATCCAGACCTTCAACATTGAAGTACTGTTTTGGAATACCAATGCGCAGACCTTTCACAGAAGTACCGTTCAGGTTGGCAACGTAGTCATCAACATCTTTGTCCATTGATGTTGAATCTTTGGCATCATGACCGGCCATGACATTCATGAGGTAAGCACAGTCTTCAGCTGAACGTGCCATTGGACCACCTTGATCCAAAGATGATGCGTAAGCGATCATACCGAAACGTGATACACGGCCATAAGTCGGTTTCAGACCAGTCAGACCACAGAAAGATGCTGGCTGACGGATTGAACCACCAGTATCCGTACCGGTTGCAAATGGTGCCAGATCCGCAGCGACAACCGCAGCAGAACCACCTGAAGAACCGCCCGGAACGTGATCTAGTGCCCAAGGGTTTTTGGTCGCACCAAAGTAAGAAGACTCGGAAGTAGAACCCATGGCGAATTCGTCCATGTTCACTTTACCAAGTGTGACTAAGCCCGCAGCTTTACCTTTCGCTACAACGGTCGCGTCGTAAGGAGAGATAAAATTGTCCAGCATTTTAGAACCAGCTGTGGTTTTAATGCCTTGGGTACAGAAAATATCTTTATGTGCAATGGGCACACCAGTCAGGGCAGTCGCATTGCCGGCTTTGATTGCAGCATCAGCAGCATCAGCTTGAGCCAATGCCTGTTCAGCAGTCACGGTCACATAAGCTTTGACCTGTGCATCAATTTTTTCGATGCGTTTTAAATAGTGTTGAGTCAATTCGCGGGATGAAAATTGAGCATTTGCCAAACCTTCAGTCAGTTCACGAATGGATAAGCGGTGTAAATCTGTCATGAGAAATAATTCTTTACGTTTAATTTAATAAAAAGAATGAACTGGGTAGTAATTACTCAATCACGCGTGGGACGAGATACAAACCGTCCTGTACAGCAGGTGCAACTGCTTGGTATTCCTCACGATGATTGCTTTCCGACACGACATCTTCACGTAAAGGCTGTGGGTGGTCGAAAGGGCTTTTCAGTGGTTCAACACCGTCAGTATCGATGCCTTTCAGGGTTTCCATCATGCCTAAAATTTTATTTAAACTTTGAGCATATTCAGCAGATTGCGTATCATTAAGAGATAACCTTGCGAGGTTGGCAATAGCTGAAACTGTTTCTGCATTTAAATCTGCAGAAGACTGTGCATCCGATGTAGACATAATATTACCTAATCAGTATTAAAAAAATTCAAATTATCATGCGTTATGATAAGCGATTGACTTGTCCAAATCATCACATTTAGTTAAAGTGGCCACCTTGCGTCCATATAAAGTTTAACTGAGAACGTCCCCGTGATTCTAAAACGACTAATAGGCTTGTTTTCGCCAGATCTCGCTATTGATTTAGGTACTGCAAATACACTTATTTATGCGCCAGGACGAGGCATTATATTAAATGAACCGACGGTTGTAGCCATCCGTCACAGTGGTTCACATAAAATTGTTGCTGCCGTAGGTCTTGACGCGAAACAAATGCTTGGTCGTACCCCAGCAAATATTTCTGCAATCCGTCCGATGAAAGACGGCGTGATTGCGGATTTCGAAGTGACCGAAACCATGTTAAATCAGTTCATTGGTAAGGTACACGAAAAACGTTTATTCCCGCCAGCGCCACGCGTGGTGGTTTGCGTGCCATGTAAATCGACACTGGTTGAACGCCGTGCGATCCGTGAAGCAGTTTATAATGCGGGTGCACGTGAAGTACGTCTGATTGAAGAACCGATGGCTGCTGCAATTGGTGCAGGCATGCCGGTTGAGCAGGCATGTGGTTCGATGGTTGTCGATGTGGGCGGCGGTACAACTGAGATTGCAGTAATTTCATTGCAGGGCTGTGTATATGCAGACTCGCTGCGTATTGGCGGTGATGTATTTGATGAACAGATCATCAACTACGTACGTAAGGCACATGGTTGCGTGATCGGTGAAACCACAGCTGAAGTGATCAAAAAAGAAGTTGGCATGGCACTTCCAGATGAAGGTGCAAAACCGCTGGAAATTGAAGTTCGTGGCCGTAACTTGGCTGAAGGTGTGCCTCGCGCGATTGTGGTGAACTCGGATGAAGTCACTCAAGCGATCTCTGATCCACTACAAAACATCGTGTCTGCGGTGAAATCTGCATTGGAACAAACACCTCCTGAACTGTCTTCTGACATCGCTGAACGCGGGATCGTGTTGACCGGTGGTGGTGCATTGCTGCGTAACCTGGACAAGCTTCTTGCAAAAGAAACAGGTCTGCCTGTTGTGGTTGCTGAAGATCCACTGTCTTGCGTGACTCGTGGTGGTGGTAAGGTACTCGAATTCTTCGACAATCCAAATCATGACATGTTATTTGTAGGCTAAGACAAGGATTCGGCGGGTGCAAGCACATCTGTTTTCTCGACAACCGCCATCTTTTCGCTCTTTTATCATTGCACTGATAACATGTCTGGTGGTGCTGTTCTTTGACTGGCGCATGCCACATGTTGTTCAACCTGCAAGGGATGTCTTGTACGCGGCCTATAACCCCATTTATGCCGTGGCCAGCTATCCGGTACTGTCGCGAGAATGGCTGAATCAACAAACCAAATCTGAAGCGCAACTGCGTCGTGAAAATACCGCGATGCAGGCTGAGCTATTGCAGGCGCAAGTTCGCCTACAAAAAATTGCAGAACTTTCTGCAGAAAATACTCGTTTACGCGGTCTTTTAGATACCCCTCTGATTCTTGATGGACGTATGGAAATTGCTGAGGTCATTGGTACCGATGCTGATCCGCTACGCCATATCATCGTGATCAACCGTGGTTCCAATAACAAGCTGAAAGTCGGTCAGACCGTACTGGATGACATGGGAATTATGGGACAGATTATTGATGTCTATCCGCATAGTAGCCGGGTCATGCTGCTCTCTGATAAAGAACACTCCTTGTCGGTACGTCTGGAACATACCGGCATGCGTGCCATTGTCTCGGGGACCGGGGATCTGGGACGCCTGAAAATGGAATATGTACCGACCAGCGCCAATATCAAAGTTGGTGAAAAAGTTTACAGTTCAGGTCTGGGACAGCATTTTCCGGCAGGTTATCTGGTGGGAACAGTATCCAATGTGAAACGGCATAATTCAGGAGAATTTGCCCAGATTGATGTTACTCCAGCGGCACAGTTGGCCGGTGGTCATCATGTCGTCGTGCTGTTCTCTGACTCATTAGCGATGGAGCAACCGCATGTCAATCGCTAAGATGCGACCTAAAACACATCGTGATCCTTTATTTGCCATTGTTATTTCAGTGATTGTGGCTTCTGTTCTCTCAGTCTATCCACTGTCTTACGAGACCTCGGGATGGCGTCCATTATTTATGTTAATGGTCATGCTGTTCTGGGTATTGTGTCAGCCGACCTGGTGTGGAATCTGGTTTGCATTTGCTACCGGGATCTTCATTGATTTACTGCTTGATGCGCCTTTAGGTCTCAATGCACTTAGCTTTATCATCATTGCTTTTGTGGCACGTTTCCTGACCCGTGAGCGCCGTATTCTGACCTTTGCTAATTTATGGGTCATTACGGCAATTGCGATTCTGGCACATTTGATGATTATCTTCTTTGCCCAGATTTCGACCGGCGTACAATTCTCATTTGCACGACATTGGATTCCCATGCTGACTAGTGTCATCATATGGCCAGTGCTTTATTACTTTTTGAGAAAATGGCGCATTTAATCCTCGCTTCCAGCTCACCCCGACGCCGTGAACTTTTGCAGCAACTCGGGCTGAACTTTGAGATCTGTAGCCCAGATGTAGACGAATCTGTACTGGAAAATGAGTCCATTGCAGCCTATGTCGAACGTCTGGCGCAAGTCAAAGCGGAAGCGGTGGCCAAGCTGTTTCCGGATGCCATTATTATTGCTGCGGATACCAGTTTAGGTGTGAATAATGAGATTTTGGGGAAACCTGAATCCAAACAGCATGCCTTTGAAATGTGGGAAAAAATTTCAGGGAGATGGCATGATGTGTATACTGGAGTGTGCGTCCGCACAAAAGAAGAAAAATACAGTATAGTAGTTCGTACACAGGTTGAATTTCAGCCACTAAATAGCCATGATATGGAAAGTTACTGGGCAACAGGTGAGCCGCTTGGGAAAGCAGGCGCCTATGCAATACAGGGAATTGCAGCGCGTTATATTCCAAGAATAGAAGGTAGTTATTCGAATGTAGTGGGGTTGCCACTATATGAAACAGTACAGTTATTGCAGACGGTTAAGGCACTAAATTAACTGCTGAAAAAGAATTCTTATAATGTTTTGAGTGTTGTTATGTCTGACGAGTTGTTGATTAACGTCACACCGATGGAATGTCGGGTGGCGTTGATTGAAAACGGCACGGTGAATGAACTGTTTGTCGAGCGTACGGCCAAGCGCGGATTGGTCGGGAATATCTATAAAGGAAAAGTGGTCCGGGTCTTGCCGGGCATGCAGGCCGCTTTTGTTGATATTGGCCTGTCCAGAACGGCATTTTTGCATATCAATGACATGGTCTGGCCACGTAACCAGCCAACGCCGAATGTATTCGAACTGCTGCAGCCGGGTCTGATTCTTACCGTTCAGGTGATGAAAGACATGCTCGGTACCAAGGGCGCACGCCTATCTACTGATCTTTCTATTCCTTCACGTTATTTGGTCCTGATGCCATATGGCAATCATATTGGCGTATCGCAGCGGATTGAATCCGAAGATGAACGCAATCGTTTACGCTCGATCATTGAGCGTATTCAGGCAGAACACAAGTTGCCAGGCTCCGTGATTGTCCGTACTGCTGCGGATGGCATTGAAGAAGAGGCGATTGCACAGGATATGGCTTACTTAGCCAAACTGTGGGAATACATCCAGCGCAAACAAAAAGTAATCGCAGTGCCTTCATTGATCTTTGAAGAACTGCCTTTGCCACAGCGTGTCATTCGTGACCTGGCTAATGAAGAAACCGAAAAGATCTATATCGATTCACGCGAAATCCATGGCAAGCTGAAAGAGTTTGTGGATGAGTTCGTGCCGAACATGAAAGACCGTTTGCTACATTATCCGGGCGAGCGACCAATTTTCGATTTGTACAATGTCGAAGAAGATCTGCAAAAGGCTTTACAAACCCGTGTCGCACTGAAGTCCGGCGGTTATCTGATGATTGACCAGACTGAAGCCATGACCACCATTGATGTTAATACCGGTTCTTATGTGGGCGGTCGCTCGCTGGAAGATACGGTGTTTAAAACCAATATGGAAGCCACACAGGTGATTGCACGTCAGCTGCGTCTGCGTAATCTGGGCGGTATTATCATCATTGACTTTATTGACATGCAGGAAGCCCAGCACCGTGAAGAGGTGATGAACCAGTTTGTGAAAATGCTGGAACGTGATCATGCCAAAACCAAGATCACCCAGGTGTCTGAACTGGGGTTGGTGGAGATGACGCGTAAGCGTACCCGTGAGTCTTTGGAACACTTGTTATGCGAGTCCTGTCCGACCTGTCAGGGACGTGGATATGTGAAAACAGCAGAATCAGTGTGTTACGAAATTTTTCGGGAAATCCTGCGCTATGCTCGCGCTTATGAATCACAAAGTGGCTTTACTGTTGTTGCCCATCCGGCAGTGATTGATCGGCTGTTGACTGCAGAAGCCCCAGCTGTAGCGGATCTGGAACACTTTATTAATCGTGTAATTAAATTCCAGGTCGAAAATTTATACACGCAAGAGCAATACGATATCATTCTCAGCTGAAATTGTAACAGAATATCGTTAAACACTTGTTACATCTGAAATTTTACAACTCTACTGATATTTACAATACTAGAAACATCAAATTAGCCAAAGCCTTTCTCCCAGTTCTAGGCTTAGCAAAAGGAGTCTATGATGAGTATGAGTAAAGTTGTAATCAATAAAAGCTTGAAACACGTATTAGAACCAAAGGCTGTGCATGCAGGATATATTGTGGATGAACGCGGGAATGAAGTTCAGATTACAGCTTCTATGATTCGCTCTGTCTGCCATCAGTTATTGAAACAATGTCGTACTATTAAAAGTTAATTAAACCAAAATAGATTGCGGTTGTATGAATTTCATTCAAACTGTAAAAAGAATAAAATAAAGGGGCTTAAATTGCCCCTTTATTTTTTACTAAATGATTGGCAAAAGTGCTCACACACTTTTTAGCAGTCCATTGCCAGATTTTATTCGTCCGCGGCTAACTGACCGCTTTCAACTTTGGGACGGGTTCACCATCCACAATCCGTTCGAAGCGTTGAATTTCTTCTTCAAGATGAGTCAATAGATTCTGCATTTTGGGTAGAGCATTACGGCAAGCAGTAAGACCTACTTCAAGCTTGTCCATATAACTGGTCATGGTGATATTCAGTGCCTGTCCATCCAGTACAATCGAAGCCGGATATAAGGCTTCCAAACGTGCGCCATTCCAGTACAGAGGTTCCTGAGGACCAGGGACATTGGAAATGATCACGTTAAATGCCTGACGTTTTGGCATTAAGCCAGATGCAATATTGAATCCTGCAAGACCGTAGACAAAAGCACTATAGTTCAGAATCTGATTGGCATTCATGCGCTTAAAGCGTTCTTTAGCACTGAGTACACTGCGACGTACCGTTTTAAGACGCTCCAAAGGATCATCCTTATGCGTGCCCAGATTCGCCAGAATCATGGTAATACGGTTGGAAACATCGGAGTCATCGCTACGTACAGAAGCGGGCACCATTGCAATTAATGGTTTTTTCGGCAAGGCATTTTGTGTGAGTAAATATTCGCGTAAGGCACCTGAACAGATCGCTAACACGATATCATTAATCGTTACACCTAAAGCTTTAGAAATATGACGTAAACGTGAGAATTCAAAAGATTGGGCTGCGAAACGACGTGAAGCACTGACGCGCTGATTTAAAATAGAACTTGGTGCTTGAAAGCTGGACACATAATCCGGATTACGCCCCATATCTTTCAGTACGGTTTGTGATAATTCATAAGCCACTCGTGGCGTACATTCCAGCTGGCCTTTAATCGCCTGTAATACATTCTTCATGCGGCTGACTTTCGGCGCTTTCAGACGTTTTGCTCGTGGACCTTCTACACACCAAGGTGGCACAATACTTTTCGCATGTGGATCATGGGAAAGTGATTTTTCTACCAGACGCATGCCTGCAATACCATCTACCATCGCATGGTGAATCTTGAAGTACATGGCAAAACGGTTGCCTTCAATGCCTTCAATAATATGACAGGTCCATAAAGGTTTAGCGCGGTCAATCAGTGCGCTGTGTTCTTGGGAAATATAAGTCAGCAGCTCGCGGATACGCCCAGGTTTCGGTAAGGCAATATGACGAAAATGATGATCTAAATCAAACTCTTCATCTTCATCCCAAAATAAACCGTTTAAATAGTTATTAAATGGAGGAATCGGTGAGGATTTGGAATTGCGAATATCAGTCACCAGATCCCGGATAAAAGAGGCTGGTGCATTGTCAGGAATTTGAAACAAAAATAACCCGCCTACATGCATAGGCTGCTGCCGTTTCTCTAAAGACAAAAAAATAAAGTCAATCGGATGTAATGGACGCATAGCGTAGATTGCCTCACTGCATTTTCTTCAGCTGCTCATGTATAAGCAACCTTGTTAGAATTATTGGTATCACATTACAAAGTATAGCGATTTTGTCGCATAAAGGTACTGATTTTTCTGTAGCCGATTGGTTCACAAAAAAACCACCCGACGAACGGATGGCTTTTTAAGATTATTTTTTCAAGTTCCCGGCATGCAAGCCACATTCTTTATGGGTGGCTTCTTCCCACCACCAGCGTCCTTCACGTTCATGCTGATTTGGCAGCACAGGACGGGTACAAGGTTCACAGCCAATGGAGATAAAACCTTTTTCATGTAGTGGGTTGTATGGAATTTCCATCATTCGGATATAATTCCACACATCCGCGCTAGACCAGTTAGCAAGGGGATTATATTTAATCAGCTGTTTGCCTGGGCCAGAAAAACCTTCATCAGATTGAACCACTGGAATGTCATTACGTGTTCCCGGGCTTTGGTCTTTACGCTGACCGGTAATCCAGCCATCTAAAGTTGCCAGTTTTTTGCGTAAAGGTTGCACCTTGCGGATTCCGCAACATTCCTGATGGCCGTCACGGTAGAAACTGAACAAACCTTTTTCAGTCGTCAGTTGTTGAATCGCATCTGTTTCCGGGAAACAGATTTCGATATCAATATTATAGTGCTGGCGAACTTTTTCAATAAATTGATAAGTCTCAGCATGCAGACGCCCTGTATCCAGGCTAAATACCCGGAAAGGTTTACCTAAATTAGATGCCATATCAATCAGTACAACATCTTCTGCACCAGAAAATGAAATGGCAATTTCGCCTTCCTGCTCGAGAGCAAGCGCTAAAATTTCACTTGGTGATTTATCTGCATATTCAGATGCAAGCGCATCTACCATAGCAATAGTGGGGATTTTGGTCATATGAGTCCTGGCGGCATAGGCTTGGAAATGACGTGGCCTATATGAATTTATTTCAGATTTATTCTATTTTAATAGAAATGCCCAAAGCTACTTATCACTAAAAAATAAATACTTATGAAAAAAACAGATTTAAAAAAGAACAGTGCAAAATCTTTTTCTTCAGCTATGATAGGGCAAAATTTTTTCAATACAACTGAGGGGATGCTTCATGGAAGTCGTATGTCTAGATCTAGAGGGCGTTTTGGTTCCAGAAATCTGGATCAATTTTGCTAAAAAAACAGGTATTAAAGAGCTCGAAGCAACGACACGTGATATTCCTGACTATGATGTGTTGATGACCCAGCGTTTGAATATTTTAAAACAGCATGGTTTGGGTCTAAATGATATCCAGGCTGTGATTGCGGATATGGGGCCATTTGAAGGCGCCAAGGAATTTGTAGAATGGGTAAGTACTCATTTTCAGCTGATTATTCTGTCTGACACTTTCTATGAATTTGCTCATCCTCTAATGAAGCAACTAGGCTGGCCAACGATTTTCTGTCATAAGCTGGAAACTGATGAAGAGGGCATGATCACTGCTTATAAACTTCGTCAGCCGGACCAAAAACGTCAAGCCGTAAAAGCATTACATGGCTTGAACTTCCGTGTGATTGCAGCAGGAGATTCTTATAATGATACCACGATGCTAGGTGAAGCAGATCATGGTTTCCTATTTGATGCGCCTGAAAATGTGATTGCTGAATTCCCGCAATTCCCGCCAATTCGTGGTTATGATGCGTTAAAAGAAGCGATTCGTAATGCTTCAGTACGTGATATTCCAGCTTAATTTTTAAGTTTGAAATTAAAAAAAGGCACCAAAGGGTTAATGCCAGTCAGTTAAGCAAATATTAGTAAAATGTAGTAAAAATGAGTGTATGTAAATACGCTCATTTTTTTATGACTTTATCTGAAAATTTAGATTGCACCCTTCAACATTCTTTACCTTCACTT